>CALADT010000124.1 GCA_937890655.1 uncultured Mucispirillum sp.
ATGAACCATTATAACTATTAACACCAGCAAAGCCATTTATTTTATTTTCATGTATATTTATTGTTATTCCATAATCTTTATATGGAGCTACTAATGTATATGTTTTACCTGTGGCATGTTTTATAGCCACTTCTGTATCAAGCCGTTTTTCACAAGCAATTAAAAGGAATGATAGAAAAAGAATAAGTAATTTTGTTTTCATTTTATCACCTCATAACCATATTATATCTATTTTAGTGCTATTTTCAATATATTATTTTTAAAAAATTATATATTTTTAACGAAATTACTTGCTTTTTTTAAAAATATGCTAGATAATAATTTGATAAAATTTAGAAGTTGGAAATATATGGATAAAGTTAAAATAAATATTATAGCAGAAGATAGTGCATTAATACCAAGTTATGAAACACTAGGGGCAAGTGGTGCTGATTTAAAATCAAAAGAGGACGGCATTTTAAACCCTGGAGAAAGACGTCTTGTAAAAACAGGCCTGTTTATAGAACTTCCATTAGGTTATGAAGCACAAGTAAGGCCAAGAAGTGGGCTTGCTTTAAAACATGGCATCACTATGCTAAATAGTCCTGGAACTATTGATAGTGATTATCGTGGTGAAATAGGTTGCATTATGATTAACCATGGAAGCGAACCTTTTGAATATAAAAAAGGGGATAGAATAGCACAGCTTGTTATTTCTAAATATTCTCAAGCAGAATTTATTGTAACCACTAACCTTTCTGAAACAAACAGAGGGGCAGGTGGGTTCGGACACACTGGCAAATAATGAAATTATATTATAAAAATTTCTAATCTTGGAGGAAGAATGAATATTCGTGAGTATGAAATTAAAGTGAAATTGCCAAAAGAGTTAAAACCTCTTGAAGAAATGGCGTATAATTTATGGTTTGCATGGAACTCTCCAGCAACTGCACTTTACAAAAACATTAATGAAAAACTTTGGGAAGAATCAGAGCATAATCCACTTGCTATTATTTCAGCATTAACTATTGAAGATTGTGCTAAATTAATAAATGATGATGTTTTCATGGCTAATTTAAATGATGTATATGAAGATTTTCAACAATATATGACGCTACCTAAATGGTATAAAAAAGCACACAAAAAATCATCTGATATGCTTGTGGCATATTTTTCAGCAGAGTATGGCATACATGAATCAATCCAAATTTATTCTGGTGGTTTAGGTATATTATCTGGCGACCATTGTAAATCTACTTCTGATATGGGTATTCCGTTAGTTGCTGTTGGTTTATTATATAGAAATGGTTATTTTCATCAATACATGAGCTCTGACGGTTGGCAACAAGAACGTTACCCTTATAATGAGTTTTACCTTATGCCTGTTACAAGAGCAACTGATAAAAGCGGTAAAGAAGTTTTTATTGAGATGAAAATTGGCGAACGTAACGTTAAAATTAAAGTATGGAAATTAAAAGTAGGTTTAATGGAAATTGTTCTTTTAGATACAGATGTTCCTGAAAACCACCCAGATGATAGAATTATTACAGGTAAACTTTATGACGGCGATAGTAATATGCGTATCCGTCAAGAAATCGTTTTAGGTGTGGCAGGTGTTAGAGCATTAGATGCTATGGGCTTAAAACCAACTGTTTACCACTTAAACGAAGGGCACCCAGCATTTGTTTCTATTGAACGTTTAAAACAACTTATAGAAAAAGGTATAGAATTTCGTCTTGCTACTGAAATTGTTCGTAAAAGCACACTTTTTACTACTCACACTCCTGTGCCTGCAGGTTTTGATGTATTTAGCATTGAGCAGATTAAACAATACTTAAGTGGTATTTATGAACCAGTAGGTATTAATATGAATATGCTTATGAGCTTTGGTAGAAAAGATAGAAGTAACTTAAACGAACCATTTAATATGGCTGTATGTGGTATTAATCTTTCTACATACCGTAATGGTGTTAGTAAACTTCACGGAGAAGTTAGTAGAGAAATGTTCCACTCTATGTGGTCTCAAGCTATTTTATCACAAGTGCCAATAGGCCATATTACAAACGGTATTCATATACCAACATTTATGTCAAGTGATATGAAAAATATCTTATCAAGATACGTTTCAGAAGATTGGAGCACAAAACCATATGATTTTGATATATGGGAAAAAGTAAATAATATTCCTGATAACGTTTTATTTGATATGAAACGTAACCAAAGGGAACGTCTTGTATCTTTTATTCGTAGAACAACAAAAGAAACAATCCGTAAAAACGGTGGTAGTGCCAGCGAACTTTTAGCTGCAGAAGATATATTAAACCCTAACGCATTAACAATAGGTTTTGCAAGACGTTTTGCTACATATAAACGTGGTTATTTATTATTTATGGACGAAGAAAGGTTAAAAAGACTTTTCAGCAACCCAGAAAGGCCAATACAGTTTATTATTGCAGGTAAAGCTCACCCTAAAGATAATGAAGGTAAAGAAATTATTAAAAAAATCATACATATTGCTAAAAAACCAGAATTCCGTAAACATATT
>CALADT010000125.1 GCA_937890655.1 uncultured Mucispirillum sp.
TAAGTGCCTGTAAACGAACACCTAATTTTGTAGAGAAACCTACATCAAATGAAGTATTTTTTGTAGAACTTGTTGCTCCTAATATCTCCATTGTAGGATTATTACCACTAAATGAGAAAGTAGGTCCTATACCAAAATATGGACGAACTGAAATCATATCCACACCTAATTTTGGTTGAAGCATTAAGTATGGTTTTATATCAAATGACCATAAGACTGCTTCTACACCTGTAAGAGTCTGGTCGCCAGTAACGGTATCTGAATAAAAGTCCCATCTTGTGCCAAGAGAAACTTCTAAACCTATATCCGTAACCTACTAATAACCACGCATCACTACCACGTTCTTTGTCTTGTGCAAACGCGTTGCTACAAAAAACGAAGAAAACAGTAGCAAATGTTAAAAAGACACCTATTTGTTTTAAGATTTTCATTATACACCTCTAATAATATATGTTAGAATACCGTTCCTATTTCTGCACCAAACAAAAAGCCAGAACCATTATATTTATGAACAGTATCATTATATTTTACTTCAATAGGATTATACATATATTCTGCACCAACACCTAATATAAACCCATCTTCCATGAACCTTACACCAATTTTTGTAGAAAATCCATAAGAAAATATATTATTTGCATAATCTGTATTATTTGCAGAAGCTTGTGGCCCTATACCTAAATATGGTAATACATAAAACATATCTGTTTCAATTTTAGGTTGTAAAACAGCATGCAACTTTACAGTCATAGTATTAATATCTGTTATACTATTTTTGTTTTTCATATCCCATAAATAACTAACACCTAAATCCACAGCTACCCAATCCATTATTTGGCCACCTACAATTAAACTAACAGGGCCTAATGGTGCTTTTGCTCCACTTTCTTCTGGTAAATAATAGCTATAACCTAATGTTATCCATGTATTATCATCTGCATATGAATAGATAGAAAATGAAAATGTAAACATTAATAAAAAAATAATTTTTTTCATACTTATTAACCTCTTTATAAATAGTATTCGTAAATTTAGCAAAATAGTTACATTTTTTTTAAATAAATAAAATAAATACTATTTAAAAACCACTCTAATATATTTTAAAAAGAGTTAAAAACCTAAATAAGCAGCTTTTACACTTTCATTATCCATTAAATTAGATGCTTTATCTTCTAACACGATTTTACCTGTTTCCATAACGTATCCTCTATCTGCAACAGATAAAGCTAATGTAGCATTTTGTTCCACTAAAAGCACAGTTGTGCCTTGCTTATTAATTTTCTTAATAACATCAAATATACCATTAACAAATTTAGGAGCAAGACCTAAAGACGGTTCATCCATAAGTAAAAGTTTTGGTTTACTCATTAATGCTCTTGCAATAGCAAGCATTTGTTGTTCACCACCTGATAATGTGCCACCTAACTGATTAAAACGCTCTGAAAGACGTGGAAAAAAACTTGTTACATATTCTATATCATCTTTTATGGTTTTTTTATCGTTGCGTAAATAAGCACCTAGTAATAAGTTTTCATATACTGTTAAATGAGGAAATATTTCTCTGCCTTCAGGCACTTGAATTAAACCACTTTCCACAATTTTATCAGTTGGCATATATGTTATATTTTCACCATTAAATTCAATACTTCCAGCAATAGAACGCACAATACCTGAAATAGTATTTAAGGTTGTGCTTTTTCCTGCACCATTTGCACCGATTATTGTAACAATCTCACCTTCATTTACAACTAAATCAATACCTTTTAAAGCGTATATACTGCCATATTTAGTTTGGATAGAATTAAGTTTTAACATATATATTACTCTCCTTTACCTAAATATGCTTTTATAACCTGTGGGTTATTTCTTATATCAGTTGGAGCGCCTTCTGCTATTTTTTCACCATAGTCTAAAACAACTATTCTATCAGATATACCCATAACAAGTTTCATATCATGTTCAATAAGGAATATTGACTTATTTAAATCGTTTTTAATATTTCTTATTATTTCCATTAGTTGAGTTGTTTCTGATGGATTAAGCCCCGCTGCTGGTTCGTCTAATAATATTAAATCAGCCCCTGTTGCAATAGCTCTGCATATTTCTAATTCACGTTGTTTACCATATGATAAATTTTCTGCTTTTAAATCTTTAAACTCTACTAAATTAGCATATTCTAAATATTGAATAGCCTGCTCTGTAACCATATTAAGCTCTTTTTTACCTGCTCCAAAGGGCAATAATGATGCAAAGAAGTTAATTTTTCTTTTATGGTTCATTGCAAGGATGATATTTTCTAAAACTGTAAGCTGTTTAAAAAGCCTAATATTTTGAAAAGTTCTTGCTATACCAATATTTGTAATTTGGTATGGTTTATATTTTTTTAAATCCTGCCCCTTATAAAGAATAGAACCACTTGTTGGAGTATAAACACCTGTAATTAAATTAAAAGTAGATGTTTTACCTGCTCCATTAGGGCCTATAAGGCTTAATATTTCATTACTTTTCATACTAAAATTAATATCGTTAACAGCTTTTAAACCACCAAAAGAAAGTGATATATTTTTTAGTTCTAATATTGTATTATCTGCCATAACCCATTACCCTGTTACACATTAACTCTAATTTTACCAAAAAGTCCTCTAGGACGAAAAACCATCATGAATATTAAAACAACGCCATACATTATCATTCTATATTCATTAGCAAATCTTAATATCTCTGGAATAGCTGTTAAAACAGTTGTTCCTCCTATTACACCTATAATACTTCCCATACCACCTAAAACTAACATACAAAGCATTTCAATAGATTTCATAAACCCAAAATCTCCTGGGCTTAAAACTGTCATAAAGCTGGCATATAAAGCTCCACCTAACCCTGCAAAAGCTGAACCTATCGCAAAAGATAATATTTTATGACGTGCTATATCTATACCCATCATTTGAGATGCAACTTCATCTTCTCTAATACTTCTTAATGCTAAACCAAATTTAGACCTTTCTAAACCTATCATAAATAAAACTGATAAAACAGTTAAAGAAAGCACTAATATTAAAGTTGTATCCCCTGGAATACCACCTAAACTTGTAGATAATAATTTTTCAGTGCCATAAAGCTCCACTTTTATATTTAAAATTATTACTCTTACAATTTCACAAAAACCAAGAGTGGCTATTGCTAAATAATCACCTCTTAATCTTAATATAGGAATACCAAATACACCACCTACAACACCTGCCATAATGGTAGCTAAAACAATAGCTATGCCAAAAGGGACACCTGAAGTCATCATTAATAGTGCAGAAGTATATGCTCCTATACTAAAAAATGCAGAATGACCTAATGATAATTGACCTGTTACACCAGTAATTAAGTTCAAACCTAAAACTGTAATAATATTTATACCTGAAATTATTAATATGTTAATAATATCTATATCCATTTTACACCTTCTCTTTCATAGTTTTACCAAAAATACCAGTTGGTTTTATAATAAGAATTAAGATTAATATACCAAAGGCTATGGCATCACTATATGTAGATAAAGCAGGCGAAGCTGTGCCAAAAATTTCTGCTATACCAAGAATAATACCACCTACAACAGCACCAGGTATGCTACCTATTCCACCTAATACAGCAGCAACAAAGGCTTTTAAACCATACATCATACCAATATTAGGGTCCACTGATTGATAATATGTTCCCACTAAAACACCTGCAATACCTGCAAGTGAAGAACCTATCACAAATGTTCTTGTAATAATTTTATCTGGATTTATTCCCATAAGCCTTGCAGCATTTAAATTATGGGAAACAGCTCTCATAGCTAACCCAAACTTAGTTTTATGAATAATATAGAAAAGAATACCCATTAAAATAAAAGATACAACAATAATAAATATTTTTAAATAGGATATACTTAAACTACCAACTTCTAACACACCTGAACTAAAACCCATATCATACCTAATAGCAGAAGGCCCATTTAGTAATAATACGAGATTTGATAAAATCATAGACATACCAATGGCACTAATTAAGGCATTAATACGAGAATTGCTACCAGAATTAGCTGTTTTAACTCTACTTACCACAAGCCAGTAAACAAGTAAAACAAAACCAAATGATATAAATACCATAGATGTAAGGTCAAAATACCATGCTAAATAAGCAAGCACAACAAATG
>CALADT010000126.1 GCA_937890655.1 uncultured Mucispirillum sp.
TCAATGATGGAAACATGGTTGAACCAGACCTTAACAATACTAAAGGTGAAACTATAACCATAAAACACAAAGATGGTCAAACAGCAGGTAGTTTAGACGGTCTTATAATTGAACCTGCTCCAAAAGACAATTTTATTACCCTTACGCCTGACAGTAATGGAGAATATTCTATCAAATTTAAAAATGCAACTCTTAATTCTGGGAACCCTAAAGATGTATTTTTCCAATTTAAGATGATTGATGATAATCAGATTGACCAACACAGATTCAACAATACGAGATGCAAATTTGACTCTAAAAATAAAATAGTTTATGGAGACTTTAATACAGGACCTGACGGAAGTCATTGCACATTAACTTATACATTAAAGGGGTCTAATAAAAAAGATATCAAAATGGATAAATTTATTGCAACAATCAATGATGGAAACATGGTTGAACCAGACCTTAACAATACTAAAGGTGAAACTATCACTATAAAAAATCAATAAAGAGTGTTTAATAAGTTTATTTAAAATATAATATAAACTTTAATATAAAACCCTGTTTATTAAACAAATAAATGGGGTTTTTATATTAAGATTAGTTTATAATAAATTGTATAAATTTATTTTCTTCTTCATTTATTTTATTAATAAAATCTTTCATATTTTCTGTATTTTGTGGTATTAAAAAAATTACATATTCCTGCTTTTATATTTTTAACATTGCTTTTATTTAAAATATCCCCTTGAGTTATGCCACTATTTATTTTACTAGAGTTAATAAGCAGCCCTAACTTTACCCCTAATGTATATATATGTAACAAGTTGATACATATCTTCCCTATTGACATCTCCTATTTTTTCTATGGTTTTATATTTTGTATCAAGCACCATATTTTAATAAAATAACGTCCCCTTTTTTAATAACAACATCTTTTACTCTATCACTATCCACATAAGCAAATTTACCATTAAAACATTTATCATAAAATGATGGTAAATCATAATACCATCTTGAACCAAAAGCATAATAATTACGTTTAATATCCATATATTTCTCCTTACATTATATAGTATAGTAATTTTAAAATAATTACTATAAATTTATATTAAAATTTTATTTTATTCACTCCATATTAAAAATATTGTTATTTTTGGCATATATATTGCTATTGTTTTTTATGTAATATATATTATATTTTGGAGGCTTTTTATGATAATAAATAATGGTGCATACCTTAATTACCTTAGTACTCGTTTACCTAGTAATGACTTAAACGCTTTAAAAGATGACGGAAACAAAACTGATAATAATACTGATAAAAACCCTGTAACAAATAATAAAACAGATGGTGCAAATCAGTCTGCTGATATGGATAGTTTAGATATTAACCCTAATACTAAAGATATCAAAAACAACCCTAACACAAAAGATATTAAAAATAACCCTAATACTAAAGACATTAAAGATGACACTAAAGATACAAAAGACGGTATAAAAGTAGATGAAGTGGAAACAGAAGCTATTACAAAACCGAAATTTGAATGGAAATATAACACTACAAAAGACGGTTATCTTCCAGAATTTAAACTAGGCCAGTGGGAAAAAACTTCTCAAACTCTTTTTGGTGATAATGTTATGAAAATTGAAGACCGTTCATTTTCTGTTTTTCTACCACAAGAGTTACAAGATAAAATGGCAAAAGACCCAGAACTTGCAAAAGAGATTAATGAAAAACTAGAATCATTTTTTAATGACTCCATAAAAGAAAATGAAACACTTGAAAACGGTGCAGAATATCATGTAGTTTCTCAACAAATTGCTGTATCTATGGACGCAAATGGCAACATTATGCACTCCTATATAAGAACAGAAAGTTATAGCACAAGTGGAGAACTACCACCTGCTGCAAATGATGAAAACGCGCTTGATACACCAAATATAAAACCTGAAGAAAAAGAAGAAAAAGATTTAAATACAAAATATGGTTTTGCCATGTATCAATCTACTATGTTAGTAAGCTCTAAAGATAAAGAAGCAACTGCTGAAGAAAAAAATAGCAACGCTATGCTTGCAATAGGTGTTCATTCTGTGGTAACATCTGAAACATCTCATGTGCAAGGGGAAGAACCTGTTACTAAAATCAGAAAAGCAAATGGTGATATAGTAGAGCTTGAAACAGGTAAATTAATACAAAAACATGCAGGGTATTCTGAAAACACTCAAAAATATGATACAAAAGCATAAGTTATTGGCACATTTTATATATTAAATTGGAGAAAAGCTATTACTAGCTTTAAAACTGGCAAAACTAATAATTTTGCCAGTTTTTTTATTTATTACATATCTTTATTTTTTAGTTTTATGGAACAAAATTCCCCACACATGGCACATTCTTCCTTATCCTTATGGCTTTCCCTACGTTTTTTTACCATATCACTATCAATAGCATAATGCTCCATCATTTTCCAATCAAGCATACTTCTAGCTTTTGACATATTGTTTTGAATATCTACACTTAATTTTCTATTTAATGCAGTTTCACCTGCAGCTGCTGCTATTCTTGAAGCTATTATTCCATTATACACATCTTCTTCATTAGGAAGTGATAAGTGTTCAGCAGGTGTTACATAACATAAATAATCCACTCCACTCATTACTGCAACAGAAGCACCAATGGCAGCAGAAATATGGTCATAACCTGCTCCGTTATCAATAACTAAAGGCCCTAATACGTAAAGTGGTGCATTATGGGTTAAAAGTTTTATACTTTCTATTTGGCTTTTTACCTGATTTAATGGCACATGCCCTGGACCTTCCACCATTACCTGCACTCCTTCCTGTCTTGATTTTAATACCTGCTGTCCTAAATTTAAAACTTCCTGCATTTGTGCATAATCTGAAGAATCTGCCAATGCTCCAGGACGCATTCCGTCCCCTAATGATAATGTAACATTATATTTTTTTGCTATTTTTACTATTCTATCAAATTCCACTAAAAATGGGTTTTCTTTTTTATTAACTTTCATCCACCTAGCTATCATAGAGCCACCACGAGATACAACACCCATAACCCTGTGTTTTTCTGCATATTCCACAGAAGCCATATCAATACCTGTATGGATAGTCATAAAATCCACACCCTGTTCTGCTTGACGTTCTATTTCATCAAAAACTTCTTCCATATCCATATTTTCTATTTCAATATTTTTTTCACTTAGTTTTTTTGCAGCCGCATATATAGGCACTGTCCCTATGGGAAGATGTGATGATGAAATCATGGTTTTTCTTATTTCATCTAAATTACCGCCGGTAGATAAATCCATATATGTATCTGCCCCTGCTTTTTCTACCATTTTTAATTTTTCCATTTCTTCTTTACTAGAACATATTAATGGAGAAGTGCCAATATTTGCATTAATTTTTATTTTTGCAGGCTGGCCTATTAATAATGGCTTAACATTTTTATGGTTAATATTGCCTAATAATACCATACTACCACTATTTAAACCTTGTTCCAACTCACTTATAGTTATGCCTTCTTCCTTGCATAAGTCATCTTTATAGTGAGAAAAAAGTGATGAGAGATGTGTGTTTTTTGAAATCATATTATACTCCTTGAAAGCAGGGCAAGTATAATTAGAAAACTACTGTTATAATTATATAAAAGATTATAAAGTTCCCTGCGAAGGTTCTAACCTTATCAGGTTCAAAGGGTCAGGTTTCCCTATCTCAGCTTTTTAAAGCACCCCTACTTTCAATGATACTCTATATTATAAATATAAATTTGTAAATATTATTGTTGGTTAGTTTGAGATTTTTCAAGTTTTCTTAACCGTCTTTTTTGTAGTTTAACAGCATACCTATAACTAATAAAATAGCCTATTATGGCAAAAATTACCATATAACTAATACTTCCTAAAATAATAGGTTTCCCCCACTCTATAAACGTGAGTTTTATGCCGTTCATAACACCGTCTGCAAAAAAACTTGTAAATTCATCATACCCACCAATATTATGACCCATAATAACAGAGCCTGTTATATAGTAAAGGTATAAAAGTGGAATATTTGTAAAGGCGTTACTAACCCATGTCATAGCAAGACCTATGGGTAAACTAAAATGGAATTTAAAAAAACGGCAGATTAGCCATATAAATAACACAATATTCATCTGCCAGACCATTGGAGTAAAGCCACAAAAAAGCCCAACAGCAGTGCCCCTTGCAATATATTCAGGGTGCTCGCGTTCCTTTTTAATAGGCACGATTAATTTCATGTAAGAATATCTATAAAGTCTGTTTAAGTAATTTCTTCTTTTTTGCATTCATACTCCACTATGAAATCTTTTACCATATTTTATAATTTATATCAATGAAAAGAAATAAAATAATAATATTTATAAAAAAATTCATAAATTATGCTAGACTAAATTTCCCTTTTTTATTAATATAAAGTATGAATAAAACAGTAATGGTATTTTTAAGGTTTCTTTTTGGATTTTTACTTCTTTATGTATTATCTGTATTTATTGATAAACAAGGTATGGTTATATATGCAGTTACAGTTATACTCACTTCTGTGCCTATATTTTTAAATAGTGCAGCCCGTTACAGCCTTAAAAAAGAAATAAAACTTATAGAGCTTGAAGAAAGTAAAAAACTATATAAATTCTTTTCAGGGAAAACTTTAGGCTATATTTTACTTATATTACTATCCCTAACTTTTGGGTTTATTATACCTGTTAGAATATTTTTGTTTTCTTCTTTGGAGTTTTTACTTTTACTCTTAATATTCCCACTTCTTTTTGTTGCTAAAATCATAAGTAAAAAACTTGTGCTTGCAATTTATAATAATAAATTTGCTCCATATAAAATAGAAAACTTATCATACATTTTAACATCATTTTTAGTGGCTATAATTTTCCCTGTTATTACATACTATTTAAAAAATATAAATTTACATATCCCATTTTTAGATAATAGTATTAATGATTTAGAGTATAATTATACAGCCTATATGATAGGCACACTTTTAGAGCTTTTTGATGATATTGTAAATGCTATACTTAATTTAGAAATAATCCACTCTGCACCACTGTGGGTGTTTTTAATGGTGCTTATAATCCTTAGTGGTGGTGGGTTTATTTTTTATGGCATAGTTAGTTTTATTAGCTTCTTTTTTATAAGAAAAGAAAATTTTATAAAAGTATTCCAAAGCCCTGCACAAAGTGATACCCAAAAAATAAATAAATTTTTAACAAGCTTTATTATTATACTTTTTACTATTTTCATATACCCATCTATTTTTGCTGCTATTACATACTTTTCTGCTGCAAAACAAGAAATAGTTACGAAAACTATTGATGCTAACAGGGTAGCTGTGGAAGTTATAAACGGTGTAAAATATAAAGCCGGCACTATAAACCAAATGCAAATAGCTTCAGATATGGCTTACGGTGCAGCTTATGACGATATGGTTGCATCTATTAATAAAATGTATGATGATATTTTAAAAAATACAGATAACTATTTGGATTGGTATTACAGTTTATCTGCAGAATATTCAAGGCTTTTTAAATTAATAACAGGCTCCATAGAAGAATATATGGCAAATAAACTAAAAGAAGAATTACTTGATAATGTATCTTCTGAAATAAACTTAAATACAGCTGATAAAAATATTGAAAAACTAAAAGAAAATATAAACACTATTTTAGAAAATAATAAAATAAAAGATAATACAGTATTATATAATATTACAACAGAAATTAATACAGGTGATATTTATTCTCTTGCAGAAATAGAGCCTATGCTTAATATGAAAGAACGAGTTATGGCTTCAACAGGTGGTGCAATAGCTGCTGGGGCTGTGGTTGGCACAATAGCTAGTAAAGTGGCTGCAAAAACAGGGTTTAAGGCAGCAGCAAAAGCAGCTGCAAAAGCTGCAGCAGGTAAAGCAGCAAGTGCAGCAGCTGGAGTTGCAGCAGGGGTAGTTTCTTCCATATTTACTTCCCCCATAGGTGGTGCTGCTATTGGAACAGCAACAGGGGTAGCCATAGATAAAGGGCTTTTAAAATTAGAAGAAATAGTAAATAGAGAAGATTATAAAATGGAAATAACTTCTTCCATAGAATTAAGCAGAAAAGAAATGATAGATAATGTTAATAAGGCTTTTAATAAATAATTAAGGCTCTATATCATCTTCTTTAATAATATTATCATTCATTTCATGGTATATTTTATATGTATCCCAGTTATATTTTACTCTATCTATCATATACCTGTTTAAAAAATCAAACATGGCCTTATTTTGACTATTAGCTAAATCTAAATTCTGTGGCATAATATCGTTAGTAGGAAGTGTTATGGTAATAGCTTTTAGTTTCTTTTCAAACCCTTCTTTTTTTAACCTTGCTTGAGTATGTTTTGAATATTCTTCTTTCCATGCTTGCTCCATATTTTTACTATAAAGCTCTCGTTCCTGCATTAAAGCGTCTGATTTCATACTATAATTTTCAAACTGTTCTTTTGTTAATATATTTTCAAGGTTATATTTATATTCGCTATAAAGAGTTCTTCTTTTAGCCATAAACATATCACGTTCTGCAGTATATTTTAATACATATTTGGCAGAAAGCATATTTACTGCTTCCACTTGGTCAGGTGTTAGCCCTGCATTTTTTAAAAAGTGGGTGTTATAAACTCTATCTGCTAATACATCCATAGAATAAGGGTTACCTTCTACTTTACTAAAAATAACAGGCATAATAGCAGCACCAGTTATACCACCTAATATAAAAACTACTAAAAAAACAAGTATTATTTTAATATTTGTTTTATTTTTCATATATTAGTATAACCCCGTATTAAAATAGTCTGTTACCATAAATTCTGCCATACCAGCATCATAATGGGAAAATAAATTAAGTGCTAATAAAACAGCAGCAGCTGCCACCACAATAGATTAGATAATAACTTTACTAATAAAGTTATGGATAGAATTAAGAATTTTTTATATACTTTTTCAAATGGTATAATCTCACTGTTTTCCATATCATCTTTTATTTTTTCCATTACATTGCATGTAAAATCTTCTTTAGGCATAGTAATAACTGTATGTGATAATTTATTAAGTAATGGTTCTATATTTTCTTCATTATAAGAAAAATTATTATTTGCTTTTATTTTCTCCATTACATTAAGTGTAAAATTATCCTTTGGTATAACTTCTTCAACGTAGGATAAATTTGTGAGTAAATCATCAATATAATCTTGCCCATTATCATTAATAAAAGATGTATCTTCCTTAATTCTATCCATAACTTTATTAGTAAAGTTATTATCTAATGTATTTTCATTATTATTTTCTTTTAATAAGTTTAGCAGATTTTCAATATTTTCCATATTATATTTTTTCATCTTTTAAATCCCTTAATTTAACTTATTTAATATTTCCACTAACTTTTTCCTAGCACGGAAAGCCGTTACTTTCACATTTGATTCTTTAAGCCCTGTTATTTTTGCAATCTCTAAAACACTGCGTTCTTCTGCATACATCATAGAAATTATAGTTCTTTCCACAGGCTTTAAGTAATCCATAGCTTTAAGTAACATATTATAATCTTCATCGCCTATAATATTATGTTCTGGTGTTCTGTTATCAATACCCAGCTCAATGGTTTCTTCCACTTCTTCATCAAAAGATGACATTACCACTTCTTTATGAGCATAATGCTCCCGCCAGTAATCTTTACATGTTCTTATGGCAATAACTGTAAGCCAGTTTATAAAAGGCGAATCATTTTTAAAACTTTTTAATGATTTGTATGATTTAAAAAATATATCATTTGCCACTTCTTCCACATAATCATGGGGAATATGCATAGAAACTATTTTAAAGACTTTTGCTTTATATTTATCTATAATCAAGGCAAAATCATCCGTATTGCCATTTAATACAGATAAAATAATATCCATATCGTTACTTTCCACTGCATCTCCTTATATTGTATGGACTTTTATATATATGTCGCAAATAAAAGAAAAATGTTACAAATAAAATAATTATTTTTCAAAAGAATATTTAAAATCTGGACTATCGTATGTATTATTTAATATAGCTGCAACATCTTCAATAATCACAATTTCTTCATTGGTTGGAATAAGTAATATTTTTACAGGGGATTCTTCTTTACAAATAAACCCTTCCCCCTCTATTTTTTCATTTTTATTATTATCAAGCATAATACCTAAATGCTCTAACCCTTCACAAACCATATGCCTTGCTATACTAGAGTTTTCCCCTACTCCTGCTGTAAAAATTACTCCGTCAAGCCCGCCTAGAATAGCATAATATTCCCCTATGATTTTTTTAAGTTTATATGATTCCATATCCATAGCAAGCTGACATAATTTATCACCCTCTGAAGCAACACGGACAATATCACGCCTATCAGTATATCTACCTGTTATACCTAAAACACCCGAACGTTTATTTAAAACAGTATTCACTTCTTCTGAAGTAAACCCCTCTTTATCTATCATAAATAAAGCCACTGCCGTATCTACACTACCACTTCTTGTGCCCATAATAGCACCGTCAAGTGGTGTAAAACCCATAGATGTATCAATGGATTTACCACCTTTTACAGCAGCAACAGAAACACCGTTACCAATATGCAGGCTTATAAATTTTGTATCCTTAATATCTTTATTAAGCATAGTAGCAGCACGGCGGGTAACATATAAATGGCTTGTGCCATGAAAACCATATTTCCTAACACCATATTTTTCATACCATTTTGTAGGTATAGCATACATGAAAGCAACTTGAGGCATACTCTGATGAAAGGCTGTATCAAAAACTGCAACCTGTGGCACATTTGGAAGAATATGCTTCATAGCCAATATTCCTGATAAATTAGGTGGGTTATGAAGTGGTGCTAATACTGATAAATCATCAATAGCTTTTATAACATTATCATCAATTAAAACACTCTTTTTAAAAAGCTCACCACCATGGACTACCCTATGGCCAACAGCATTTATTTCACTAAAATTTTCTATAACACCAAATTCTTCATCTTGTAAAAATTTAAATACTAAATTAATAGCATCTAAATGGTCAGAACACTCACACTCTAAACGGTGCTTTTGGTGTTTTGTTTGGTGAATAATAAATGTGCCAACAAAACCTATACGCTCCACACCGCCTTTTGCAAGTAATAAACCTTTATCTGTATCATAAAGTTGATATTTAACAGATGAACTGCCACAGTTTAGTGCTAATATTATCATATATGCCCCCAAATATATAATACTGTCATAAATAAAATATGTCAAACATTTTAATTTATCATTGTCATTACATACTTTTTACACAATTTTACTCTATAAATATTAGTAATTTAGTAGTTTAGAGGTGATATATGGGATTAGGGCCAGCTGGTATGTTTTTTCAGATAACTGCGCTTTTTTTAAGTCTTGTTTCCGTATGTGTATATATATTCTTACTTTAAAAAATCATATAATTTAATTAATTTAGGTAACAAGTTTTTTATAGGAACAAGCGTTTCAGTTATTACAGCTTCTGCCATATTATTTATGGCTTTAGCTGTTAGTGA
>CALADT010000127.1 GCA_937890655.1 uncultured Mucispirillum sp.
CTTTTATTTTTGCAACAGTAATATCAGAATTATCACTTTTCATAACATATGCTAGAATAATTTCATCTTTACTTTCTATTTGTGCACCAATAACTGCAACAGCTTCTATACCATCTAACTGTTTTATAACATCTTCCACTTCTCTAGGGTAAACATTCATACCTTTAGATATTATTAAATCTTTTTTTCTATCTACAATATATAAAAATCCATCTTCATCAACTTTAGCAAAATCGCCTGTAAAAAGCCACCCGTTTCTAATGGCATCATCAGTTGCTTTAGGCATATGGTAGTATCCTTTCATAACATTACCACCTTTTACAATTAATTCTCCAACTTCCCCAACAGGCACTTCGTTTTCATCATCATCAATAATTTTAACTTCAATTCCAGGCATAGGTTTTCCAACAGTATCAGCCCTATGTTCTTTAAATGTATTAAAGGAAACAACAGGTGATGCTTCTGATAAACCATAACCTTCTAAAATAGGCACTCCAAATTTCTTTTCAAATGCATCAAGAGTTTCTGCAGAAATTGCAGCACCACCTGAAATATGAAGCTCTATGGGATAGAAAAATTTAATAAACCATTTAGGCATTTGTGCTTTAATTAAAGCTTGATACACTTGTGGCACTCCAACCATTACTTTTGGACGTTTTAGTATTAAAGTTTTTCTAAATTTTTTAGTTTTTAATTCCATTACAGAACTAAATATAATTATACCACAACCTAAATATACTGGGTATATAACAGAAGTCATTAATGTATAAGAATGAAACATTGGTAAAAATAATAGGAATTTTTTAGAGGGATGCCATTGTAAAGTATTATCTATTGATTTTGCATCACTTAAAATATTACCATGGGTAATCATAGCACCTTTTGGGTGTCCTGTGGTGCCTGATGTATATACAAATAAAACTAAATCATCATAACCAAAATCACAGTTAAGTGGTTCATCAGAAAAAGGTGCAGAAAGCTCACTAACATTAATAATATCATTATTAATTTGGTTCCAGCTTAATACTTCTTCTAGTGAAGAAACATTGTTTTTTAGGTAAACTGCTTGTTCTTTATACTTTTCTGAAACAAATATAAATTTACTACTACTATCATTTAAAATATATTCAAATTCAGTATCACGTAACATATTATTTACAGGAATAGCAACAGCACCACTTTTAAAAATAGTGATTAAAGAAATTAAATAAAATGGTGAGTTTTCCATAATAATACCCACTCTATCGCCTTTTTTTAAACCACGTTCTTTAAGCATTCTAGCAGCTTTATTGGCCATTTTTTCTACTTGCATATAAGTAAATACTTCATCATTGAAATAAATAAGAGGCTTATTTTTCCATTGTTTTGCTTGAATAGTCATCATTTCTGCTAAATTAGGGTATTTCATTAGAAACCTCACAAATTATTTTATATAATTACAATACCATGTTTTTCTAATATACATGATTCTGCATAAATAGGAACATTCATTTTAAGACCAATAGCAATAGCATCTGACGGTCTACAATCAATAACTTTTTCAATTCCTTCCACATTAAAATACATTTTAGCATAAAAAACATTTTGATTACAACCATCAATTAATATTTTTTCTAAAATAACGTTTTTAGATAAATTTAATATTTCAGAAATTAAATCATAAGTCATAGGTCTAGGTGGTATAATATTTCTTTCAAGTGAAGATATAATTTCTCCTTCCTTATCTCCTACATATATTTGAAGATATCTTTCTTGAGCCATTTTATCTTGTAACAACATAACATACCTTGATTCAAAAGGTTCTTTTATTATACGTTTATAAAAAAGACGAATTAACATATTTTACTCCTCTTGCCCATACATACAATTACGTTTTGCCTTATTTACACGCACATTAACAATTTCGCCGTAATTTAATTTATTACTTGAAGAAAAAGCAACTTTCCTATTATAAATATTTAATCCATAATATGGATATTCTTTTGTTTCATCAATTTCAGTAATTAAAACATTTGTTAAAATACCCTGCATACTAGGAAGACGTTTATCATATAAACTATCTTGTAAAGCAAATAATTCATTAAGCCTTGCAGATTTTACATTTACAGGCACATTATCTTCAATATCATATGCTTTTGTTCCAGGCCGTGGGGAATAATTAAAAGCAAATATTCTATCATACCCTATTTCTTCTACGGCTTTTAAAGTGGCTTTAAAATCATCATCTGTTTCATTAGGAAAACCTATAATAAAATCAGAAGAAAATTCTATATCTGGCATAATTTCTCTAGCTTTTTCAATTTTTCTTTCATATGTATATCTTCTATTCATGGCTTTTAGTATAGTATCAGAGCCTGATTGTAAAGGTAAATGTAAATATCTACATACTTTTTCATTTGTAGCCATTGTTTCAATCATTTTATCAGAAAAATCTTTTGGATGAGATGTAACAAATCTAATACGTTCTAATCCGTCAATTTTATTAACTAATGACAATAAATCAGGAAAATCTATTTTTTCTTTTAAATTTTTTCCATATGAGTTTACATTTTGCCCCAATAAACAAACTTCTTTCACACCACCTGCAACTAATGATTTAATTTCATTTACTATTTCTTCCGGTGTTCTTGAAACTTCATGTCCTCTAACGTATGGCACGATACAATAACTACAATAATTATTACAACCTTTCATTATTGTTACATTTGCAGCTATTTTATCTTTTCTATTAAATGATGATATGGAAAAATCACTGCTATCAACATTTGTATCAGCAAACCGTTCACCATTTCAATAATACTATCAATATGAGATATAGCATCTGTGCCCATAACAAAGTTGACTACTTTATTGTTTTTAAGAAATTTATCACCCTCTTGCTGAGCAACACAGCCTGTTATACCTACTACCATATTTGGACGTTTTTCTTTTAATAATCTTATTTGTCCTAAATAACTTAATATTTTAACTTGTGGTTTTTCCCTTACACTACAAGTATTTAAAACGATAAAGTCAGAGTCTTGCACATTATCAGAAGGAATATAACCCTTTGATTCTAATGCAGCCGCAATACGCTCTGTATCGTATTCATTCATAGCACAACCAAATGTGTATATAAAATAATTTTTTGATTCCATATAATCCCTTAATTTATTCTAGTAAGCACCTTTTCTACGAAAAACTGCTCCTGGTGTTTTAAATAAAATAACTATATCAAGCCAAACAGACCAGTTTAAAACATACCATGAGTCTTTAACAACTCTTGTTTCATAATCTATATCATTTCTACCACTAATCTGCCATAATCCTGTTATCCCAGGCCTAACCATATAATAATAGGAGGCAAGCTCTTTATAGTATTTTTTTATTTCATCTTCAATAACTGGTCGTGGGCCAACAAAACTCATATCCCCTTTTATAACATTAAAAATCTGAGGAAGTTCATCCAATGATGTTTTCCTTAAAAATTTACCAACCCATGTTATACGAGGGTCATTTTTTAGTTTATAATATGTTTCCCACTCTTTTTTTGCTTCTATATCATTTTTTCCAACCGTTTATCTGCATCTTGATACATGGAACGAAATTTTAATACAGAAATAGTTCTTCCATACCTACCAACACGTTTATGACCATAAAATATAGGCCCTTTTGATGTGGTTTTAATAATTATAGATATTAATAAAATAATAACCATTAAAATAGGCATAAGTATTAAAGATAATATAATATCATATAATCTTTTTACAAGTGTATTTAAGTGTGATTTAAAATTATTATTAATTTGTATATAGTTTAGGTTAGATTTTAAAAGCTGAACAGCTTCTGTATTGGAAAAACCAACACCTTGAGAATCATATTTAACAAGTAATTTGTTAACATACATTTGTAAGCTGTTTAATACCTTATCTAAATCTTTATTACTTTCATCAATCATAATAAATATTGAAGAAATTCTATTTTGAAGTATAATCCTTTTAATATTTTTAAAATAACCTAAATTTTTATATTTACCAGTATATTCTTTATTATCAGTTAGTACTATCCCTTTTATATAAAAACATAACCCATGTTCTTCATATAATTTATCACAAATTTTATCCACTTTGTTAGAAGCACCAACTACAACTAAACTTTCAGCAAATATTCTTTTATTTAAAATATATGATTTTAATAAATATCTTATAATAATTAGAAATAAAGAAGTATAAGTAAATAATAATACTAAAAACAACCTTGATATATAATCATTTAATTTACCTAATGATACAATAGTAAATACTATTAAAAAAGTAACTGTAATAGCCATAATTAATCTTCTAATTTCATGCCAGAAAGGTTTTCTTAATGAATATAAATTTTTAGATGCAAGCACTATAATTAATAATAGTGGTATCCAAAAATATTCAGTAATTAAATAATCAAGAGAAAAATAAAATGGTATAGATATTAAATACTCATTTAAATATTCACGAGAAAAAAAAGCAATACATAATG
>CALADT010000128.1 GCA_937890655.1 uncultured Mucispirillum sp.
GTTTTCACTTATGTCTTTTACGTATGGAAAAACCATTTCTTTATATTCATCAGGTGGTAAAATACCTGCCCATGTATCAAACATTTGAATAGCAGCACAACCATGGCTAACTTGTGCTTGTAAATATTTTATAGTATCTTCTGTTAATTTTGACATTAATGTGTGATACACATTAGGGTTATTTAACATTAGTTTTCTAATTTCTAAAAATGATTTTGAACCACCACCTTCAGTTATATAACAAGCTAAAGTAAAAGGAGCACCAGAAAACCCAATTAACGGAACATTAAGTTGTTTTAATAATAAATCTATGGTTTTATATACAAATGGAGCATGGCTTTCCGGTTGAAAAGCTGTAAGTTTATTAAGGTCTTCCTCATTTCTAACAGGGTTTGAAATAACAGGTGCCGGGTTAAAGTTTAAGTTTAGCCCAATAGGTTCAATAGGAATAAGAATATCTGAAAATAAAATAGCAGCATCAACTCCTAAAATATCCACAGGTTGTAGTGTAACTTCACATGCCAGCTCAGGAGTTTTACAAAGCTCTAAAAATGAAACTTTTTGACGAACTTGCATATATTCTGGCATATATCTTCCTGCCTGTCGCATAAGCCATACAGGTGGTCTATTTGTGTTTTCTTTATATAATGCTTTAAGTAATAAATCATTAAATGCCATATATCACTTCCTAATAATAAAATTTTATTAGAGTATATATGCAAGGAGAAAAAATATCAAGTAATTAAGATATAAATTTATAAAATTTATACATCTTTTAAAATAATATACTGTTTTATATTGTATTATAAGGGTTTTTAAAAATAAAATATTATGTAATAATTAATATTTATAATATATTATTAAATGTAAAATTTATTGACATTTAATTAAGTATAATATATAGTAACGAAAAGCAATTTTAGAGGCAGTATGGGTTTTTTGAAAGATAGTGTATTATATAATAAAATAAATAATAATACTACCCAAATTATTAGTGTTTTTTTAATACTTTTGGGGTTATTTTTAAATATATCCATATCCGTATCTCAAATTTTGCTTGGTATTTTATTACTTTGTCTAATTATTTCCATTTTATATAATAAAAAAAATATTATAAAAGATAACCCTTATGTTATTTACTTTCTTTTTTATTGGTTAGCAGTTGTTTTATCTACTTTTTTTGGTAGCGAATATGTTAATTTTTGGAAAGGTTTGTTTAGTCCATGGACTATGTTAATATTTTTTGTTACATATTATTTTGTATCTATTAAAAATTATAGAGCTATAATATTTATATATGCTATTGGTTTTTTAGTGATGATATTATCTTGTTATTACTATTATTATATGTATAGTGCTACTAATTACCAATATTTACGTTCCAAAAGTATAGTAGCATCATATATGATGACATCACACTTATTATCCATAGGTATAGTATTTTTTGCAGGTCTTATTATTTCAGCAGTTGAAAAAAGCAAGATTATTATCTTTTTTTATATTGCACTTATAATATTTGCATATTACGCATTATTAATAACAGCAACTAGAACGCCCATATTTGCTTCTACTTTGGTTATAGGCCTTATGTTAATATATAAATTACATTTAAAAGGTTTTATAATTTCTATTATTCTTTTTGGTGTATTAATAGGTTATATTTTAACAGATGATTATATGTTAAAAAGATTTGATAATTTTGCTACAAGTCATGGTTGGCGTATAAGTTTATGGTCAAATAGTATGGTATTGTTTAAAGACTATTTTCTTTTTGGAATAGGAGAGGGTGCATATGGAACATTACTAGAACCATTAATGCCAAAAGGAATAGATTTACCAATGAGTCATGCACATAATAGCTTTATTATGCAGTTAGTTGTTCATGGTATAGTTGGTTTTATAGCATTTTTACTATTTTATGGACGTATATGTTTATCATTTCTTAAAAATCTTCTTAGTTCTCCATATAATATGATTGGAGTAGCAATTATATTGACATTTATTCTTGAAAGTTTAACAGAAAATAATTTTGGGCTTTCCCTTTCTATTATGCAGTTTTTATTTTTATTAGGCCTTTTGCTTAAAATTATAGATTTAGAAAAAAAACAATAATTATTTCATATTTATAAAATCTCATTATTTACTTTTTTAATAAATATATAATCTATATTATTTATATCTTTATTTATTA
>CALADT010000129.1 GCA_937890655.1 uncultured Mucispirillum sp.
TATTATTAGTATTCATAACAATATTAAAATAAATATTAGTCTGCTTCAGGACGAGGTTTTAAAGCCACTTCAATAACAAACTCTTGGTCATCCACTTTAAATTTAACACCGATACAAACAACATTACTAGGTCTGTTAATTGTATGGTTTTTACCAGTAATAACATTAGGAATACCAATATTATACTTATAACCTTGTTCAGCAAAAACACGTTTAGAGCCACCAGCAATCATATTAACAAATTCACCAATAGCATCAACAACATCTTTACTCATATTTTTCTTTGGCTCGCCTAAGAAACCAGAAACAATATCTAATGCCAGTTTTTCAGGAAAACTCACTACAACAAACCCTGACATTTTACCAGCTATACCGATAACACCAGAAATATCGTAAGACATTCTATCATCTTGTTTAATATAAACTTCGCCTTTTTTGGCTTCAATACCTGCCATAGTTGAAAGAACGTTCAACGTAGCAGTAATGAAAGGGTTAATCATTTCAGCTTTCATCAATATCTCCTGCAATAATCATTCAATAAAATATATTATATAATATTTATTTTTATATGTCTACAAAAATATAATAATTTTATAATTTTTTATATTAGACTAAATCATAAATTTTTTCAAGTGCTAATGGTAATTTGTCTAAATCTTTTGTTCCAGCCTGTGCCATATCATCTTTACCACCACCAGAACCACCTGCTACTGCTGCGATTTCTTTAATTATTTTACCAGCATTATATTTAGGTAATAAATCTTTAGATAATACTTGCTTTATCATCACCAGTTAAAGCACCTACAACTATTATTGAGCTTCCTAATTTACTTCTACCTGCATCAATAACTTCACGCATATAATTAATATTTGATTTATCTAAAAGAACTTTAACAACTTTAACACCGTTTATATCTTTTACATTATCAAATAAATTATTATCTTTTTTACCATTAGAATTACTATCTACATTTTTTAACTGTTTTTCTAATGCTTTATTATTTTTTAATATATCTGCAACTCTTTGAGGTGCTTCCTCAGGCTGTGATTTAAGAATTGCTAATATTTTTTTCATATTATGTTCCATATCAGAAAGATATCGGAAAGCTTTATTACTTGTTACAGCTTCAATTCTTCTAATACCAGAAGCAACACTTGTTTCTGAAAGAATTTTAAATAAGCCGATAACACCTGTTCTATCCACATGACAGCCACCACATAATTCTTTAGAATAATTAGCTATTTGAACAACACGCACTTCACTACCATATTTTTCACCAAATAAAGCAGTAGCACCTTCCTGCATAGCATCTTCAAGAGATTCTATTCTTTTATAAACAGGGTAATTAGCAACAATAGCTTGGTTTACTTCCTGTTCAATTTTATCAATTTCCTCTTGAGTTAAGGCTTGTGAGTGAGTAAAATCAAAACGTAGTCTTTCATTATTAACTAAAGAACCAGCCTGTCTAGCATGTTCTCCTACTACTTTTTGTAATGCTTTATGTAATAAATGGGTTGCAGTGTGGTTATATTCTGTATATCTACGAGTATCTTCATCTACTTCCACAACAACTTTATCTTGCTCATGGAATAAACCATTTAAAACACCTCCTCTATGAATAAACATATCATTTAATTTAATAGTGTTTTCAATTTGGAATAAGCTATTATCTCCAATTTTAATAACACCTTTATCCCCTGCTTGGCCACCACTTTCAGCATAACTTGTTGTTACATCTAAAATAATATCAGCTTTATCGCCTTTAGAAATTTCTGTAACTCTATTATCATCTTTTATAATTGCAAGGATTGTGCTAGAGGAAACAAGCCCAATATACCCACCAAACTCTGTAACAAGTTGACCACTTAATTCTTTAAGAGCATCT
>CALADT010000130.1 GCA_937890655.1 uncultured Mucispirillum sp.
TAAAGTCTGTATTACAAAAGCATATAAAAAGCTCATACTTTAAACAGCTTTGTAACGCATTTTATTCTGATAAAGAAGTATATGATGTGTTTATAAAAAGCCCTGCTGCAAAAAGTGTGCATCATGCTTATATGAATGGCTTAATAGAGCATACATTATCTATGGTAAAACTTTCTGCTTTAATATGTGATTTTTATGGAAAAGATGTGGTAAATAAAGAGCTAACAGTTATGGGTGCTTTATTTCATGATATAGGCAAAACAAAAGAAATAGATGTGGATAACGCCTTTGAATATACTGATGAAGGAAAACTTTTAGGCCATTTAATACAAGGAATGAATATGGTGGATAAATATATTTCCACAATACCTAATTTCCCTGTGAAAGCACGTAATTTATTATTACATTTAATAGCAAGCCACCATGGTATGTTAGAATTTGGTTCTCCAAAAAGGCCAAAAACTAAAGAGGCTTTTATACTCCATTATGTGGATAATATTGATGCAAAAATAAATACATTTAATAACGCTTTTGAAAAAGAAAATGTTGCAGAAGGTGGCTGGAGCCAGTATGACAGAATCCTTGAACGTCAATTTTATAACCATGGTTTAATACCAGAGGAGTAATATGAAGCTACTTTTTATTGGAGATATTGTAGGTAAAAGTGGCAGAAAAGCAGTAAGAACGCACTTAATGGAAAATAAGTATGATTTTATTACTGCTAATGTGGAAAATGCAGCAGCAGGTTTTGGTGTTACAAATAGAGTTTATAACGACTTAAAAGATATGGGTATTCATGCTATGACAGCCGGTAACCATACATGGGATAAAAAAGAAACAGACCAATATTTAAATGAGTGGGATTTATTTATAAGGCCTGCAAATATTTCATCTAAAGCATTAGGCACAGGTTATAGAATATTTAATATAGACGGTAAAAACATATGTGTTATTAACCTATTAGGGCGAGTGTTTATGAATACAAGCAACTGCCCTTTTGAGGAGTTTGATAAAATATGTGAAAGCATACCAAAAGACTGTTTTGTAATAGTAGATTTTCATGGGGAAGCAACCAGTGAAAAAATAGCCTTTGGTTATTATGTAGCAAATAGGGCAAATGTTGTAACAGGCACCCATACCCATGTGCAAACAAATGATATAAAAATAATAAATAATTCTAACACCCTTTATGTAACAGATGTTGGTATGTGTGGTGCATATGATTCTGTTTTGGGTATGGAAAAAGAAAGTATTGTAGAACGTTTTGTAACTAATATGCAAAAACGGTTTAGTGTAGAAACAAAGGGAGATATTTTGTTTAACGGATTTTCCTTTACAATTAATGATGAAAATATTATAACTGATTATAAATTAATTAATGAAGTGTATGAAAGTGTAGAATCCTAATATATAACGGGGGAATTATGAAAATAGTAGTAGTATCTGACCATGCAGGTTATGATCTAAAAGAGAGTATTAAACCATATATTGAAAGTTTAGGGCATGAAGTTATAGACTGTGGCACTCATTCCAAAGATTCTGTTGATTATCCTGATTTTGCAGATAAAGCAGCAAATAAAATAATAGACGGAGAAGCAGAACGTGGTATTTTTATTTGTGGCACAGGGATAGGTATTTCCATTGCAGCAAATAGGCATAAAGGTATAAGAGCAGCTCTATGTTCTGATATATATAGCGTGCGTTTAAGTAGAGAGCATAACGA
Source organism: uncultured Mucispirillum sp. (assembly GCA_937890655.1). Classification (GTDB taxonomy): domain Bacteria; phylum Chrysiogenota; class Deferribacteres; order Deferribacterales; family Mucispirillaceae; genus Mucispirillum. The sequence goes on from CALADT010000130.1 coordinate 1,724, forward strand.
TGCAAATGTTTTAGCAATGGGCGCAAATATTGTAGCTTTACCCATAGCACAATCCATGATAAAAACATGGCTGGAAGTTGAATTTGAAGGCGGCCGCCATGAACGTAGAATATGTAAACTAGATTTAAATTAATATAAATTTAGCTTTAAGGAGTTATTAAAAGATGAGCCTTTACGAACATGTAAAAAACTTTGACACAGAAATTTATGATGCCCTAATGAAAGAGGCAAACCGTCAGGAAGAACACATTGAACTTATTGCAAGTGAAAACTTTGTAAGCCCTGCTGTATTAGAAGCAGTTGGTTCTGTTCTTACAAACAAATATGCAGAGGGTTACCCTGCAAAACGTTACTATGGTGGCTGTGAATTTGTAGATATTGCAGAACAGCTGGCAATAGACAGAGCAAAAGAGCTTTTTGGTGCAGAATATGTAAACGTTCAACCACATTCAGGTAGCCAAGCTAACTTTGCTGCATATTATTCTGTTCTTTCTTCAGGAGATACAGTTTTAGGTATGAACTTATCCCACGGTGGCCACTTAACACATGGTAGCCCTGTGAATTTTTCTGGTAAGTTTTTTAATGTAATCCCTTATGGTGTTACAAAAGATACAGAAACTATTGACTATGATGAAGTAGAAAAACTTGCTGTTACTAATAAACCAAAATTAATAATTGCAGGTGCAAGTGCATACCCTAGAGCTATTGATTTTGCTCAGTTTAGAAAAATAGCAGATAAAGTAGGGGCAGTATTAATGGTGGATATGGCTCATATAGCAGGGCTTGTAGCTGCTGGAGTTCATGAAAACCCTGTTCCATATGCTGATATTGTTACAACTACTACACATAAAACATTAAGAGGCCCACGTGGTGGTATGATACTTGCAAAAGCTCAATACGAAAAAGCTATTAATTCTCAAGTATTTCCTGGAATGCAAGGCGGCCCATTAATGCATGTTATTGCTGGTAAAGCAGTAGCTTTAAAAGAAGCCTTAAGTGATGAATTTAAAGCATACCAAACTCAAATAGTTAAAAACGCAAAAGTATTAGCAGAAACAATTAAAAATAGAGGGTTCCGTATTGTATCTGGTGGCACAGATAACCACTTGGTATTAATAGATGTTCAGTCTAAAAACTTAACAGGTAAAGACTGTCAGATTGCTCTTGATAAAGCTAATATTACAACTAATAAAAACACTATTCCTTTTGAAACATTATCTCCATTTGTTACAAGTGGTATTCGTATTGGTGCTCCTGCTGTAACAACAAGAGGTATGAAAGAAAAAGAAATGGAATTAATTGGTAACTTTATAGCTGATGTATTTGAAAATATTAATGATGATAACAAAATTAAAGAAGTTCAAAGTAAAGTAAAAGAGTTATGTGCATCATTCCCATTATATAAAGGTAGGTTATACTAAAATGGAAAGGCCTAGTTGGGACGAGTATTTCATGGAAATGACAAGGCTTGCAGCAAAACGTTCTACTTGCCTTCGTCGTCATGTTGGTGCTGTTCTTGTAAAAGATACTCGTGTGATATCAACAGGTTATAATGGTGCTCCCAGTGGTGTTACCCATTGCGAAGTTACAGGCTGTCTTAGGCAAAAACTAAATGTGCCAAGTGGCCAGCGTCATGAATTATGCCGTGGTTTACATGGGGAACAAAATGCTATTATACAAGCAGCACTACATGGAGTTTCCACAGAGGGTGCCACAATTTATTGCACTACAAAACCTTGTTCCATATGCACTAAAATGATTATTAATGCAAAAATATCAAGAATTGTATATGATGAACATTATGATGATGAATTAGCTGATGAACTTCTAAAAGATACAGATATTAGAGTTTTACAGTTTAATAAACATAAATAAATCAAACATAAAAGAGGGTTAATATATGTAATAGCTATGGTGTTGATTTTACTGTATGCGAAGACGCCCACTTTCATGAAGCAAGATTTTTATGGGCTAATCATCATGACTGCTGTAATTTAAAAAATAGCATACCAGCCTTTAATATAACATGTAAGGAGGTTTTGTAGTGAACTTCTTTCCTTACATCGGTAGTAAAGGAAAATTAGCTAAAACTATTATAAATAAAATGCTAGAGCATTTATGTTATGTAGAAGTTTTTGGTGGTGCAGGAAATGTTTTACTGCAAAAAGAACCTTCAAAAGTTGAAGTGTTAAATGATATCAATAAGGAACTAATTACTTTATACAGAGTAGTACAAAACCATTTAGAAGAATTTTTACGGCATTTTAAATGGGAATTAGTAAGTAGAGACGAATTTGAAAGACAGTTAAAAGCTGACCCTGAAACACTAACTGATATATAAAGAGCTGTAAGATTTTATTATATTTAAAAAACATGCCTTTGGCGGTAAAGCTGTTGGTAGAAATTTTGGTTATTCAGTTACAGCTAAACCCGGATTAAACTTATTAAGGTTAGAAGAAGACCTTTCCACAATACATTTACGATTAGTAAGAGTAAATATGGAAAGTCTACCTTATACAGAAGTTATAAAAAGATATGATAGAGTAGAAACTTTTTTCTATTTAGACCCACCATATCATAAGGTAGAAAACTATTATGGTAAAGGCATCTTCGCTGAAAAAGATTACAGTTGCCTTGCTGAATTATTAACAAGTATAAAAGGTAAGTTTATGCTATCCATTAATGATATCCTTTTTATTAGATAGGTATTTCATAAATTTAAACAAGAAGATACTTCAGTATTATATATTGTTAATAGAAATGGTAATAGAACTATAAAAGAGTTGCTTATTACAAATTATTAAAAAAGGTGGCTTAAGTGCCACCTTATATTAATTTTTAAAATCATTTTAAAAAATTACTAATCATTTTATAATGAGTTTATCTCATCCTTATTAATGAAATTATCTCGTGCCGATATAAATAGACTATAAAACAAGATATTTTAAAGCTGAAAGAATAAAAATAATAGGCTTTATTACAGAAAAACTGAAAAAACAGTGTAAAAAGCCATTTATATATTACTGTATGGGGCATGGCAGTATATGGGAAAAAATACTAAATTATGACCCGTGAGAAAGGGAAGAATTTGAAACATATTTTACTTGCTATAAATATTAAAAAATCATTGAATATATTAAATTTGTACAGCCTAATAAAGAATAAGTATGATTATAATATGAAAAGATGATTATAATTTGTTGTAAATAAATTAAAATAGCAATAGATGTAAATGGACATAATTAAAATATATAAAGATACTAATATTATTTTGAAAGAAAAACAATATTTTATAATTGCAGCATATATAAAAAATAGTTATGTAAAAAGAAGAAGTAAAAGATAATATTACATATCTTAAAATATATTATAAAAATGAAGATATTTTAGTAAAAGATACAGTATATCCAATAATACATTTAAAAAGGAAAATATTTAAATAATGTAAAAATTATTTCTTATGAAAACTATTATTTTAAATAGAAATTAAAAGATACCCCATCATCTGATGGGGTATCATATATTTACTGAACTTGGATATTTATTGCATCAGTTGATTTATAACCTGTAGGAACTACTACACTTCCTAAACTTTTTACAGAATTGTATATCCATTTATCTGATAAGTTAGATTTAATTTCAAGATAACATGTTTTATGCTGTCCT
>CALADT010000131.1 GCA_937890655.1 uncultured Mucispirillum sp.
AATTATATTTTTTTAGATATTTCAGTTCAGTTGCACTCACTCTCAATATGATGTTTTAGGAATGTGGGTTATTAGTTGCAAGTATTTATAATGTGTTATGATTTAATTACTTAATTAAAATTGTTTTATTATTTATTTTATAATCTCATACTAATTATATCACTTTTCATACTCTCCTGACTTTTAATTTAAAAATATCTTCTATTTTAAATATTTATAAGTAAATAACATAAACTTTTCTGAAATGCTTGACATTTTAGTTAATTTATATATATATTAGTGGTAATACAGCATGTTTTTAGGTTATTACAACAAGTAAGCCATGATTATAGCAATATATTCTTGGCTTTTTTTGTGTAATTTGTAAACTTAGGAGCGAGGGTTTATGTATAAAAACAGTTGTATATCGGTATGCGGTTTATATGGAATTATTCCTTAAAAAGCATGGAAGCGTCTAACAGCAGTTATCTGCATAATATAGTGGAAATGGAGTTTCTACTTGTTATTACAATTAGGTGAACACACCGATTTATGTTAGTATATTACCGATGGTTAATGAGTACAAACTCTAGTGATTACTTATACCTTATATAAGGTATTGCAGGGATGCATTTTTTTGCGAATCAAATGTCTATGAAAACATGAATATTTGCATTATTTAATAGGCACTAGCTTATTTTTTTAAGGTGGCAATATATGATAAATTTAATGAACGGAACAACCGTGGTTACATTGTCGTCTAATAATGCTGTTGCAAAACGAGAAAAACCAGACCTGCCAAAAAATAACAATATTACAAAACAGGATAGTTTTATAAAACATGATAAACCTGTATTAAATAATGTTGTTAGTGGGGATGATGAAAAAAATATTGATTACCAAGAAGAAGCAGTAGATAAGTTACAACGGTATATCCAAAAAGATTACTTAGAGCGTAACTATTATATTGATGAAGAATCAAATATACCTGTTTTACAATTAATCAATAATGAAACAGACAGCGTTATCGGGCAATATCCAGCAGACCTTTACTTAAACTTAATAATGAAAGTAAGGGAAAACCAAAAAGAAATGGTAAACCAAAAATCTTAATAACTCGCTCAAATAAAAAAGGGGCTTTTAAGCCCCTTTATTTATAACCATATGATTATTTTAACCTATTGATTGAAGAAGTGCTAATGCTTGTTGTGGCACTTTGTTAGCTTGAGCTACCATACTTGTTGCAGATTGAACTAATATTTGGTTTTTAGTTAAGTTTGCAGTTTCTTCTGCAATATCTAAATCTCTAATACGGCTTTCAGCAGCAGTTAAGTTTTCTCTAGCTGTTTCTAAGTTATTAATAGTGTATTCTAACCTATTAACTTGAGCACCTACAGTTGCTCTTGTAGCACTTAAAATTTCAAGAGCTTTATCAATTTTTGTTATAGACCTTTGAGATAATTCCATATCCATAACATATACATCGTCAATTTCGAGCCCAGTCGTGTCAAGCTGGCCAACAGATATATTTAAAGTCTGACCTTCGTTAGCACCTATTTGGAGTTCAGTGCGGTTATCTACAACGTGAAGGAAAGATGTGTTTACCTGTCCTGTTCCTTTGAAATCAAAGGATTTTGTGCTGTCATTCCATATTGGTTCAATACCTGTATCTTGTTGTATAGTAATATCTATACCATTAATAATATCTCTTGCTTTACCATCATTTACATTATCTCTGCCTATAAATTTGCCTGTGTGAGCGTCTGTAACATTAACATCAATACTTGAGTTTTTGTTTTCTTGTATTGTGTTTAAACCAAGTGCATTAATAATATTTTGGTCGCCTGTGAAAACAAGTTCACTATCTTTACCTAATGCAGCAGTTTGTATAACGAATGTTCCAGGAACTGATTCATTAGTGCCAGCTGTTGCTTTATTAGCATCACTATTAGGAACACCTTCTTTACTTACATACCTAATAAGGCTATTATTAATAGTTCTACCACTTGAAGTTGTATCATCTGCACCTAAACCAAGTTCTATTAATGCTTTTGTTAATTTTTCATCAAAATCTTCAATGGTATCATCTTTTTCTATATGTATAGTTGTAGATTTACCTTGATTATATATTGTAAGGTCTTGAGTATTTGCAAGCACATTTATGCCATCAGCATTAACAAACTGAGTTAAATCAGAGAGTTTAGTATCTTTTGTAGCAGGCCCTGAGTCCCTAACATTTACTGATGTTTTACCTGGAACTAATACACCTGCTGTTGGAGTAGTTTGCCCTGCAACACCTTCTCTAAATTCCACAGTTAAGCTACCAAAATCTACAACACCAGTTTTTGGGTCCATATTAGCCATATGGTATTTAATTTCATTATAGTCTATTTTTTCATCACCGTTATCTGCTTTTACTAAGCTACCAGCTGCAGAAAAGTAAAGGATAGGGCCACGGTCAATTTGTAAAGAACCAGAACCACTAGCTGTTCCATTAAATGCTGCATGAGATGGTTCAAATGTGCTTACAACTTTATCCCCTGGTTGAATTGTAGAACCACCATGTGGGAATTTTAATTCTATAGTTGCAGGAGTATTACCATTACCAATGTTTAAAGTAACTGTTGAACTACCATTCCCTACTTGTGCATTAGCAGTAGTCCATTGGCTTAATTCACCTGTTTTACTATCCATAAAACGATATCTAACTGTAAAACCACCAGAAACTGTGCCATCAGTTGCACTAACAACTTCCATTTCATAATAACCACTCATAGTATTGTCATTTTGAGTATATGTAGCAGAAGAAACTCTCCAGTTAGTTTGGCTGCCTTCTGCACCGTGGAATGATTGTATAGCACTAAAAGAGTGGTTGCCTACTGCAGTAGCATCTGTTTGTTGAACGTCACCAACTACATCTATAGTCATACCAGCTGTTCCTGTTGTTGGGATATTTTCTGGGTCTCTAACGCTTGTAACAGAAGCATTAGCAGGGTTTGCACTAGTTACTTCTGCAACTAAAACACCTTCTCTAACTTGCATAATTTGTGATTTATAAACATCATTTTGTCCTGGTTCTACTGTTGTATCTACTTTATAGTTGCCTTCTGCAACTTCAGGTCCTTTTACTATTGCACCTAAATAGTCTTCAGTTGATGACCATAAAGCTGTGCCACTACCATCAAGAAGTTTTTTAGTGTTAAACTCTGATGTTTGAGAAATACGGTTGATTTCATCTTTTAGTTGGTCTACTTCAAGTTGAAGCATTTCTCTATCGTTTGTTGTATATATACCGTTACCAGCTTGAACTGCAAGCTCACGCATACGTTGAAGCATGCTAGTAACAGATGACATTGCGCCTTCTGCAGTTTGTAAATAAGATATACCGTCTTGAGCGTTCATACTAGCTCTTTTCATACCACTTATTTGACCGCGTAATTTTTCTGATATTGCAAGCCCTGAAGCATCATCTGCTGCAGAGTTTATTCTTAAGCCTGAAGATAATCTTTGTAAAGATTTACTTTGCATATTACTTGCTATGTTTAAATGTTTTTGTGCGCCTAAACTAGACACATTGTTATAAATTGATAAAGCCATGACCTACCTCCGTGTAAGTGCTTTACTGCGGGGCTTCCTTGCCCGTCAAACTTTTTTTAATTTAATAATGTCCTTGCATAAAATTGGTCGGTTTTTGATTTCTTGAACTTTATATAGAAATCTTTAAAATCGCTTTTTCCATAATGTCTTCTCCCCTAGCTTGTGCTAGTTGTCGACATACGATTTAAAGATAAATGATGTGCATTCGTCATGCCGACCTGATTGTTTCAGTATCATATTTTTTTGTTGGTAGTTATTAAAACCTATTAATGCCTTTGGGGGTCAAAAATGGGTTTTATACTGCAATAACTCCCTTACAGATAGCTTATCGGATAAAACTTAATATTACTTTAGAAAAAAAATTTATATTTTTTCATTTTTTTTTATCCATTATTCTTTTCTTGCTCTTAGTATCGGCACATGGTAATAAATACTTTAGGAAAAATTTAGGAATTAATTAATGGATATACCATATATAAAGTATGAAAATATAGCAAAACATTTAGATATTAAAAAAGGAGATATAATATTATTATCTTCTGATTTAGTAAAAATAATATTTCTTGCCCAAAAATATGAAAAAGAATTTTCGTATATTAAATTTATAAAATCATTTACAGATATTATTGGAAGTAATGGAACATTGCTTATTCCGTCATATAATTGGGATATATGTAAAGGAAAACCCTATTCAAAAAATTGAAAGTAACTTATCTAAGTTTAAAAGAGAAAGCTTTAAAGCTTATAACCAAGCTTATATCCAATTTGATAAACTAATAAAAAATGCGAAAGAACTAGAAAAATTAATGGAACTTAGAAAATCTTCTCTATTAAAAAATAATGCTGTGGATTAGTAATTAAAATATAAAATTTTTGTTTCATAAAAGAATAGAATAATTAATAAAAATATAATGTTTTTAATAGATTAATAAAAGGTTTTATGATAGTATGTTATAGAATATATTTTCGTAGGGATATATATATGATAGATGCGCTTTTACTTTTTTCCTTAATTTTAATTTTATGTATCATTTTAACAAAAGTATCAAATAGAACAGGACTACCAATGTTATTAGGATTTATTGGACTAGGAATGCTATTTGGTAGTGATGGAATTTTTAAAATACCATTTGATAATTATTTAGCTATGGAGCAAATTGCAACAGTTGCTCTTATATTTATTATATTTTATGGTGGTTTTGGAACTAAATGGTCTACAGCTAAACCTGTTGTTGTGAAAGCTACAATGCTATCAACCCTTGGAGTTGTATTAACGGCTTTTCTTGTAGGAATATTTGCTCATTATCTTTTAGGAATGAGTATGATATCCAGCTTTTTATTAGGAGCTGTAATTAGTTCAACAGATGCTGCTTCAGTTTTTTCAATATTAAGATCTAAAAAACTTAACTTAAAAGAAGGAACTGCTTCTTTATTAGAGCTTGAAAGCGGAAGTAACGACCCTGCATCATACATGTTAACTATAATTGTATTAAATATAATGTTAGGAGATTTCAGTGTTGGATCTTTTATATATATGTTATTTGCTCAAGTTACATATGGTTTAGCTTTTGGTGCTTTAATTTCTTATATAGCTTTAAAAGTTATTCAAAAAGTTGAGCTATCATCTGGCGGTATGAAAATGATTTTCGTAGTAGCTATTGCTTTATTTTCATATGCACTACCATCGTATTTTGGTGGTAACGGATTTTTAAGTGCTTATATTGTAGGTATAGTTTTAGGAAATACTCAAATAGAAGATAAAAAATCTTTAGTTCATTTCTTTGATGGAATAACAGATCTTATGCAAATGGTA
>CALADT010000132.1 GCA_937890655.1 uncultured Mucispirillum sp.
AAATTTTTTATAATGTAAATGGTAATTTAATTTCAAAATTCTTTATAGTTATTAATAATAAACTTTATAAATGTTAAGGAAAATATAGTTTTATAAAATAATTATATTTTTAATGTTATAAAGGTATGTTTTAATCTTGACACTTTAAAATATTACTGTTAAACTATGGGTTAAGGAAATGTATCTTCTTATTAGGTATATTTTTATGCAGATGGTTTTCTATTAATCATCTGTAAATCTTAAATGGGAGCATGGCTGATGATTTCTATTAATATAGATATAACATTGTTGTATCAGTTTCTTCTTCTAGTTGTAGTTATTATTATGACTAAGTTTTTTTATTTTAACCCTATTAAAAAAACTATTGATGCAAGAGATGAAAAAATAAACAGCCTTAAATCTACTGCAGAATCACAATTACAATCTGTGGAAGATTCTAAAAAAGCATATGAAGAACAGCTGCATAATGTAAAAGCAGAAATGTCTGCATATCAAATCAAAGTGAAAGATGAGGCGACTAAAGAAGTGGAGGCTATTATTTCAGCAGCTAAAGCAGAAATAGCTAAAACCACAGAGTCAGCACGTAGCGAGTTATCTAAAACTCGTGAAGAAGCTAGAACAGCACTTCAAAAAGATATTAAGGAACTAAGCCAGATGATGTATGATGCAGTATCCGGCAAAGCATCTTAGGGGGCAATAGTGAGAAAGTTATTTTTATTTACTATTATGACAGCTTTTCCAGTATATTCTTTTGCAGCAGCTATTACAGAAGAATCAATAAGAACATTTGGCTGGCGTGTTGCAATGTTTGTTATATTTGCTACACTTTTATATTTTATTTTAAGAAAGCCAGTAAAAGCTATGCTTACTCAAAGAACTGAAGATATTAAATCTGCTCTTGCAGAAGCTGAGCTTGCAAAAGAAGAAGCACAGAAAAAAGTTAAAGAGTATGAAGCTAAAATGGAACAGCTTAAAAAAGAGCTGGAAGTAATGAAAGAAAATGTTAAGAAAACTGCTGAAGCAGAACGTCAACAAATGATTGACGATGCTAAAAAACAAGTGGAACAAATGAAACAGTTTGCTGTTAATATGATAGATGCAGAAAAAGAACGTGCTATTGTAGAACTTCATAACGAGGCAGTGGAATTAGCAGCAGCAGAAGCTGAAAAAAAACTTGTGAAAGATATTAGTGGCAGTAAAGCTGATAAAATATTAGATGAATACGTTAAACGTATAGGAGAGTAATAAGTGGGTAACAATACTATCGCAAAACGTTATGCAGGTGCTTTTTTCTCTCATATTAATGCAAACCATAAATCTGGTGCTGCTAAAGTGTGGGATGAGCTTTCATCATTAGCTGCACTTTACCATACCAGCAGTGATTTTGCAAATATAGTGAAAAACCCTACTTTTTCTCAAGAAGATAAGGCGGCTGTTTTTTTAGCACTAAAGAAATCAGGCAAAATAAGTGAAGAACTTTACAAATTTATGGCTGTATTAGTTGAGAAAAAACGTCTTAATTTACTTTCAGATATTGATAAGGCTGTAAAACAGTTTATTATGGATGCTGAAAACAAGTTAGAAGTAGAGGCTATTTTTGCCAGTGCTGCTACTGAAAGTGTTAAGAAAGACCTTGTTGGCCGTTTAGAAAAGCTAACTGGGAAAAAAATAATATTAAAAGAAACGGTTGACCCGTCTATTATAGGCGGCGTGAAAGTGAAGATGGGCAGTAATTTATTTGATGCTACTATTAAGGGGCAGTTAGATAAATTAAAATCTTCATTAATGTAGAAATTATAACCTAATAATATAGGTAAAAGAATATATAATTCAAGGAGCATGGCTTTATGCACATAAAAGCGGAAGAAATAAGCCAGATCATACGCGACCAGATTAAAGATTTTGATAAAAAAGTCGCTATGGAGGAAGTTGGTACCGTAATAAGCGCAGGTGATGGTATTGCAAAAGTTTACGGGCTAGATAATGTTATGGCTGGAGAATTAGTAGAATTTTCTGGTGGCATTTTTGGTATGACATTGAACTTAGAAGAGGACAATGTTGGTGTAGTTGTTATGGGTGATTACCTTTCTATTAAAGAAGGAGATACTGTTAAACGCACAGGTAAAATTGCATCTGTTCCAGTAGGTGAAGAGCTTGTTGGAAGGGTTGTTAATGCACTTGGCCAACCTATTGACGGTAAAGGTCCTATTAACGCTAAAAAAACAGATGTTATTGAAAAAGTAGCGCCAGGTATTGTTTTAAGAAAACCTGTTCATGAACCAGTGCAAACAGGTATTAAAGCGATTGACTCTATGATACCTATTGGTAGAGGCCAAAGGGAGCTTATTATTGGCGACCGTCAAACCGGTAAAACTGCTATTGCATTAGACACTATTATTAACCAAAAAGGGCAAAATATGATATGTGTTTATGTGGCAATTGGTCAAAAACGTTCAACAGTTGCACAAGTTGTTCAAACTTTAGAAGAACATGGTGCTATGGAATACACTATTGTGGTAGCTGCTACTGCTTCTGACCCTGCACCACTTCAATTTATTGCACCACTTGCAGGTTGCACAATGGGTGAATATTTCAGAGATAACGGCAAACATGCTCTTTTAATATATGATGATTTATCAAAACATGCTGTTGCTTACAGACAAATGTCTTTATTGCTTCGTCGCCCACCGGGTCGTGAGGCTTTCCCAGGGGATGTATTCTACTTACATTCAAGATTACTAGAAAGAGCAGCAAAATTAAACGATGAATTAGGTGCAGGTTCTTTAACTGCATTACCTATTATTGAAACACAAGCAGGGGACGTTTCTGCATATATCCCTACAAACGTAATTTCTATTACAGACGGGCAGATATTCTTAGAAACTGACCTTTTTAACTCAGGGTTCCGTCCTGCTGTTAATGCGGGTATTTCCGTATCTCGTGTTGGTGGTTCTGCACAGATTAAAGCAATGAAACAAGTTGCCGGCCGTCTTCGTCTTGAGCTTGCTCAATACAGAGAAATGGCAGCATTTGCACAATTTGGAAGTGATTTAGACCCTGCTACACAGAAACAGCTTACTCGTGGTAGCCGTTTAATGGAACTTTTAAAACAAAATAAAAACAAACCGTTCTCTGTTGAAGAACAAGTAGTTGTAATATTTGCAGCTATTAACGGTTACCTTGATGATATAGAAGTGAAAGATGTTAGAAAATTTGAACAAGATTATCTTTCATATCTTAAATCAAGTGGTTTAGGAATATTAGAAGAAATTGTTGAAAAGAAAGCTATTTCTGATGATTTAACTACAAAAATGAAATCAGCTTTAGATACATTTAAAAAACAATTTACTGCATAAAATAAACCGTAAGTTTATCTTACGGTATGCTCACTCATTATAATAGGAGATTAGGAGCTTTTAATGGCTAGTGCACGCGATATTAAACGAAAAATAAATTCTGTAACTAATACGCAAAAGATTACTAAAACTATGAAAATGGTTTCGGCAGCTAAAATGCGTAAAGCAGTGGAGGCTATGCAGTCTGCACGCCCATATTCTGCTAAATTATCAGAATTAATACAAGAACTTTCTAACCGTGCAGGTGGCAGTGCAGAACACGTTTTTTTTGAAGCAAAAGAAGAAGTTAGCAATATATATCTTGTAGTTGTTACAAGTGATAAAGGCTTATGTGGTGCTTTTAACTCTAATGTATTAAAAGCTGCTTTAAGTTTTATAAATGAAAATGCAGGTAAAACTATAAAAATAGTGCCTGTTGGTAAACGTGCTTTTGATTTCTTTTCTAAGCGTGGTTTTGACATTGTTGAAAAGTGGGTTGGCTATGGTGGTAAATACACTTTTAGTGACGCTGTTAATGTGGGTAAACTTGTGGCAAAATCATTTATTGATGGTAATGCTGATGAAGTTCATCTTATATATAACGAATTTAAGTCCACTTCTTCTCAAACAGTTAGAAGTAAAAAATTACTGCCCCTTGCAGTTGAGAGTGGTTCTGAACCAAAATATCCAGATTTTGAATACGAACCAGATGTAACATTACTAGCATATTTCAAAGTATGTTAGAATCAGTTGCCGGAGAACACGGGGCAAGAATGGTTGCTATGGATAATGCAACAAGAAGTGCCGGCGAAATGATTAAAAAGCTTGTTTTAAACTATAACAAAACAAGACAAGCTGCTATTACAACAGAGCTGTTAGACATTGTCAACGGTGCTGAAGCATTAAAATAATTAGGAGAAATTTCATGGCAGAAAATACAGGCAAAATCATTCAGATTATCGGACCTGTTGTAGACGTACAGTTTTCCGCAGGAAAATTACCAGAAATCTACAACGCTCTTATAGTGGAAGATAAAGCACAAAAACGTAATGTAATATGTGAAGTTGCACAGCATCTTGGCGAAGATACAGTTCGTGCTGTTGCTATGGCATCAACTGACGGTTTAGTTAGAGGTATGCAGGCAGTAGATACAGGCAAACCTATTTCTGTTCCAGTTGGTAAAGAAGTATTAGGGCGTATATTAAACGTTGTTGGCGAACCTGTGGATAACAGAGGGCCAGTAAATGCAAAATCTACAAGGGCAATACACCAGCCTACTCCTTCATTAGAAGAGCAGGAAACAAGTGTTGCTATATTAGAAACAGGTATTAAAGTTATTGACTTATTAGAACCATACACAAAAGGTGGTAAAACAGGGCTTTTCGGTGGTGCAGGTGTTGGTAAAACAGTTATTATTATGGAACTTATCCATAACATTGCACACGGCCATGGTGGTTACTCAGTATTTGCAGGTGTTGGAGAAAGAACTCGTGAAGGTAACGACCTTTTCTTAGAAATGACAGAATCAAACGTTATTGATAAAGTTTCTCTTGTTTATGGCCAGATGAATGAATCTCCGGGTGCTAGGATGAGGGTTGCACTTTCTGCACTTTCTATTGCTGAACATTTCAGAGATGAAGGTCAGGACGTGTTATTATTCGTTGACAATATATTCCGTTTCTCACAAGCAGGTAGTGAAGTTTCTGCACTTTTAGGACGTATGCCATCTGCTGTTGGTTACCAGCCAACATTAGGAACTGAAATGGGTGAATTACAAGAACGTATTACATCAACTAAAAAAGGTTCTATTACATCTGTTCAAGCAGTATATGTGCCAGCCGATGACTTAACAGACCCTGCTCCAGCAACTACATTTGCTCACCTTGATGCAAAAACAGTTCTTTCTCGTGCTATTGCAGAAATAGGTATTTACCCAGCGGTTGATCCACTTGATTCTACATCAAGAATTTTAGACCCTGCATATGTAGGTGATGAACATTATAATGTAGCTCGTGGTGTTCAAGCTGTTTTACAACGTTATAAAGAATTACAAGATATTATTGCTATTTTAGGTATGGAAGAATTATCAGATGATGATAAATTAACAGTTGCACGTGCAAGAAAAATCCAAAGATTTTTATCACAACCTTTCCACGTTGCAGAACAATTTACAGGTGCTCCTGGTAAATATGTATCATTAAAAGATACCATTGCAGGCTTTAAAATGATATTAGAAGGAAAATGTGATGAAATACCAGAACAGTTATTCCTTATGAAAGGTGGTATAGACGAAGTTTTAACTGCTTTCGAGCAATCTAAACAAGGATAATAATTATGGCTGATAAATTGTTTCTTGAACTTGTTTCACCTGAAAAATTACTTGTATCATCAGATGTAGATAATGTGTTTGCTGCTGGGGAAGGTGGTGCTTTTGGTTTATATCCGGACCATTCTCCTTTTTGCACAGCTTTAGTGCCTTGTGTATTAAGCTATGCAATAGGTCAAGAAACATATAAGGTTGTAGTATCTCGTGGTTTTCTTGAAGTAGCAGAAAATAAAGTAAACGTATTAACTGATAAAGCTATATTTTCAAAAGATATAGATACAGCAAAAGTTCAGACTGTATATGAAAAATTACAGGAAGAATTAAAAGGCGAAATATCAGATGATGAACGTTTAGAATTAGAAACTGAACTTAAATTCTATGAATTAGCTTTAAGTTTATAATAATTAAATTAATAATTATTGCATAAATAAGCAGGTGTAAAAACCTGCTTTTTTTATGTAAAAATAGTAAAATATTATAATTTTTTAAAATTGATAATAATTGATTAATACAAAATAATTTCATACAAAAAATTATGCAAAATATATTATAAAAAGTAAATGTAAAAAATTTTTAGAGTTTTCATGCTCGTATTGATATGACATTTATGTTAGAAAATGTTTTTTTAATTTTAAGATTAATTAGTAAAATATAATAATGTTTAAAAACATATTTATTATAAATATATTATAAAAACAAAGCCTATAAAGATAAATTAAAATAAAGGAAATTATAAATATTGTATGTAAATAAATATAATTTAAAGTTTAGTAATCCATTAAATTTATGACTATTTATTAATGTATTATTTTAAGATTTTTTGGAATATATCATTAGCTATTAAAAATATTGAATTTAAATAAAACTTATATTTAATAGATACCATATTTTAGTGTAATAGAAAATTATAAAAAACGAGTATTATATAATATGTAAATTTGATATAGGCTCTATTGTAATATTAGTGTACATCCTTAAGGAACAAGTAAGTAAAATAATATTATAAAAAACATTAAACAAGGAGTATATATTATTTAATATATACTCATTTTCTTTTATAATAATATATCTAGTAAATTATT
>CALADT010000133.1 GCA_937890655.1 uncultured Mucispirillum sp.
TTTTACTATTTATTACAAGATAAAAATGTAGAGTTTGTAAAAGGCTATCCAGCCATATTAAATAAAGCAATGCGTTTAGGAGAAATAGATATTTCACCGACTTCTAGTATAGAATTTGCAAGAAATCATAATTTATACAAAGTTCATAGTAGTGTTTGTGTTTCATCTATTGGTGCTGTTAAAAGTGTAAACCTTTATAGTAACTACAAAGTTAATGAATTAAATGGAAAGAAAGTTTATTTTACAAAAGAATCTAATACTTCTACTGTATTATGTAGAATAGTTTTAGAACAATTTTATAATATTAAGCCAGTTTATGTAAATGATGAAAATAATTCTGATGCTTCATTATTAATAGGGGATAAAGCCTTATTTGAATATTATAACACAACAAAACCATATGTTATTGATTTAGGGCTTGAATGGTATAATTTTACAAAACTACCATTTGTATTTGCCTTATGGATAATAAATAATAATGCAGTTAAAAAAGATTATTTTGAAACTCTTTATAATAATATTACAAAATATGCAGCACTTTTTCCAAAGGATATATCATCACTTGCACCAAAATATTTATCACTTGGATATTCTCTTGAGCAACTAGAAGATTATTGGAACACTATTGTTTATGAAATAAGCCCTGAACATATAAAAGGGTTATCATTATTTTATAACCTTGCTTATGAGTTAGGAGAATCAAGTAGTAACGGTGCTGATTTTATAAATAAGGCGTTTATATAACTAACCTTGTTTTTTAGTAAAATCAGCTCTTACTATAACAGCTGGTTTTTGGTTTTCATGTTTTATGTTTTTATTTAAATGAGTATTAGTATTAATAATATTGCTTTCTTCATAGAAAGGGAAATTAAAAATACATAATGGTTTATTTAAATCATTTAATACTGCATCTACTGATTCATAAGGAATAACAACATTTTCCCACACACCATTAAAACGCAACATAGCATACATAAAGTTATCATCCATTGTAAATTCTTTACAAGAAGCACTGCCGATAGCAAGAACAATCCCATTATTTTTCTCGCTGTTTATAAGGCCTCGTTCTCCTACAAGCAGTTTAGGGTGGGGTAGAGCGTGGATATATACTTTTTCAAATTTTTCTAAAGTTTCATTAATTACTAATTTTTTTAATTGGTTCATTTTGTTCCTGCCTGTATGGGTTATGACATTTACAACCATTACTATAAAGTGGTTTTTTATTATAACACATATCTATACTATTATTACATCTATCGGCAAAAATACATTTTTCATTATACAAAAAATTATTTTTTTCAATAAATCCTTTAATTGTTATTAAATCATCTTTATTATTAATATGTGGAATACATTGTTTTAAAGCGTGAGTGTAGGGGTGTTTTTCTTGATTTAATATTAAGTTATCTGATTTTACAACTTCCATTAATTCTCCAGAATAAAGCACAGCTATTTTTGAACAAATTGATGATAAAAGTGCTAAATCATGGGAAATAAATAATGTAGTAAGATTGTTTTCTTGATTTAGTTTTTTTATTAAGTTTATAATTTGTTCTTGAATTGTTACATCTAGTGCAGTAGTTGGTTCATCAGCTATTAATATATCGGGCTTACTAGCTAAAGCAATAGCTATCATAACCCTTTGATTCATACCCCCTGAAAGTTGGTGAGGAAAACTATGTATGCGTTCTTCAGGGTTATTTATTTCTACACTTTTTAATAAATCTATTGCTTTAATTAAGGCATTATGTTTATTTATTTCTTTATTATGTAATAATATAGTTTCTATTAATTGAGAACCAATAGTCATAACAGGGTTAAGTGAGCTTTGTGGGTTTTGAAATATCATAGAAACTTTTTTACCACGAATATTTTGATAATCTTTTTTTGTATTTAATAAAGTATTATCTACAATAATTTCTCCATTTGTTTTATAAATTGGTGCATTGTTTAGCCCAAGAATACTTTTTGCAAATACGCTTTTTCCAGAGCCTGATTCCCCTGCAAGCCCAAATATTTCACCTTTTTTTATATGTAAAGAAAAATCACAGAGTATATAAAAATTATCTTTTTCTGTTTTTAGTTCAATGGTTAAGTTATTTACTTTTAACATAATATATCCTTATATGGTTATTGTAATATTATATAAATAGTATATTAAATTGCAATACATATTATATAACACATAAATAAAAGGGAAAAGTTATGCTATTAAATTATTTGTTTAATTCATAAAAAAATTCTTGCATAAGTTCAATATCATATTTTATATAGTGTTTTAATAAAATAGCAGTTGAAGCATAAAGTTTTGAATTAATAGATATGGATTTTTTATAAACAGCATCAGCAAACATATCAATCCATACTAAAATATGGTTTTCTGCAAAAGATATTTGGTCAGCAATGGTAGATTTTACCATATTAACATCACCATCATCTGATAATGTATTAATTAAATCACTAAGTTTTTGCATATAAAGTAATTCTACACTAATATAATCTTCTGGAGATTTTATATCTTCAGGCATTTTAAAATCCCTTGAATTATATATTGCTACAACTTTTTGCCATTCTTCTCCTTTTAATAAACCATCACTTGAAAGGTATGATGAAGCAGAAGCAGGCACATTTCCCATACCATTTAAAAATAACGCAGTAAACTCTACATTTAATTTCTGTAAAAAGTCTTGTTTATTGCATATATTATTTTCATCATTTATATATTCTTGAAATAGGGCACAGGCATTATTATATTCTTTGCTTGTAACATATTTTTGTAATTCAATAAAATATTCCAAATATTCTTTAGATACGCCTATAAAATCTTCATTAGCTACATTATTAAAAACTCTATAAAAAAAGTTAAAGAAAGCACTTCTTAAAATAGAAGCATTAATTAAATCTTCTTGTATTTCTTTATTAAACATAATAATTTCTCCATTATAAAATAGTAGATGATTATATTATATTTTCCTTGTTTTTTCAATAAATAATGTATGTATAAAATTTTTTTTTAAATTTTTTAAAAAAAATGCTTGACAAATTAGTAAAAATTTGAGATAAGATAATTCCTGTTAAGGATAGGGGGCCAATAGCTCAGTTTGGTTAGAGCCACCGGCTCATAACCGGTAGGTCCTAGGTTCAAGTCCTAGTTGGCCCATTTTAGGGGAGTGTTTACTCCCCTTTTATTTTCTTTTATTGTAAGAAGGTAAATATCTTATATATGATTAAAAAAAGCGATATTATTAATTTTTTAGAACATTCATTTGCAGACATTAAGAAACAATCAAAGTGGGATTTTTCTGGAAAACAAGTATATACTGGTGATAAAGAAATATCCAAAATAGCTTTAAGTTTGGATCCAAAATATAATATCATTGAAAAAGCAATTAAAGAGGGGTGTGAGTTATTAATAACTCATCACCCCCTTTTTTTTCACGAAAGTAAAGGCATAAATTCATCAAATTTATCACATAAAAAGGCTATTACTGCCATAAAAGGTGGTTTAGATATTTTAAGTTATCACACTAATTTAGATATAGCAGAAAATGGCACAACAGATTATATATGTAACTTATTAAATGCAGAAATAGAAGATGGTTATTTAAGTTATGAAGGGGAAGAAGATGTATATAAATTATCCGTCTTTACTCCTTATGATTATAAAGATAAAGTTTTTAATGCTATTACAAGTGCAGGGGCAGGCTCTATTTATGGTAACTACAAAGCCTGTGGTTTTATTGCAGAAGGTGCTGGACTTTTTACTCCTATTGAAAACTCTAAACCTTTTATTGGCGAAGAAAATGAACCACAGATTGTAGATGAAGTAAAAATAGAAACTGTTATGCTTGCAAAAGATATTAAGAAAATCATAAGTGCTATGATTGAAGCCCACCCTTATGAAGTGCCAGCTTATGATATTATTAAAATGGATAATGGATTAGAGTACGGCTTTGGTAGAATAGCAAAACTTAATAAAAAGTATTCTATTGAAGAATTTATTAAGGAAGTAAAAAATAAATTAAATTTAAACCATGTAATTACAAATATGGATCAAATACAACCTTTTGATAGAATAGGTGTATGCACAGGGTCTGCTGCTTCTTTATGGCAAGATGCTCTTTCTCATGGTGTTAATGTGCTTTTAACAGGAGATATGAAATACCATGATGCACTAGATGCAGAAGAAAATAATGTTTGTATTATTGATGC
>CALADT010000134.1 GCA_937890655.1 uncultured Mucispirillum sp.
CGTTTTCAAAACTGAAAACGGATTATAATGTTTACTTATTTTACTCTACCAGCACTACCAAGAACATTCTCATTTTTCGCTTTATACGCTTTTACAAGCTCTGTTCTTGCATTACCTAAATATTTTCTAGGGTCAAATTCTGCTGGGTTATTATATAATGTTTCTCTAACTTTTGCGGTGAAAGCAAGTCTGCCGTCAGAGTCAATATTAATTTTACAAACTGCAGATTTAGCAGCTTTTCTTAACTGGTCTTCAGGAACACCAACAGCATTTTCCATTTTACCACCGTATTTGTTAATTAGTTCTACATATTCTGGTAGTACAGAAGATGCACCATGTAAAACAATAGGGAAGTTAGGAAGACGTTTTTCACATTCTTCTAAAATATCAAAACGAAGTGGTGGAACACTTTCTCCAGGTTTAACTTTAAATTTATATGCACCATGAGATGTGCCTATGGAAATAGCAAGAGAGTCAACCCCTGTTCTTTTAACAAAATCTTCTACTTGACTAGGGTCTGTATAGTGGGACATTTCATGTTGAACTTCATCTTCTATACCAGCAAGAACACCAAGCTCGCCTTCAACAGTAACATCATATTTATGAGCATATTCAACAACTTTTTTAGTTAATGCAACGTTTTCTTCATAAGGTAATGCAGAACCGTCTATCATAACAGAAGAAAAACCTTTTTCAATACAGTCTACACATAACTCGTAGCTATCGCCATGGTCTAAGTGGAGAGCTATAGGTATGCTACAACCTAATTCTTTTGCATATTCAACAGCACCAACTGCTAAATAACGTAAAATTGTTGCATTAGCATAATTTCTAGCACCTTTTGATACCTGTAATATAACAGGTGATTTTGTTTCAGCACAAGCCTGAATAATAGCCTGTATTTGTTCAAGATTATTAAAATTATATGCAGGAACTGCATATCCGTTTTTCATAGCATCTGCAAACATTTCTTTTGTGTTTACAAGACCTAATTCTTTGTAAGAAACTGCCATAGAGTAACCTCCTTTTAATTTAAAACATTGATATGTTCATTTTTATTTCATCAAGTTTTATTTTTACTCCATCATAATTATCATATGAACAATTAGGAATAACCATTGTAAAAGTTTTTAAACCATATTGTTCAAAGAATTTTTTAGCCCAGTTTGTAGCCATATCACCATGACTTCTATCTGCTGCACCTTGAGTAAGGATAAAAAACATTTTTTTATTTTCACTAAATTTTGTTTTACGGTCAGAAGTTTTTAAACAGAAAAACCTATCTGTTAAGATTTTTGCAAGACTTGAAATAAAACCCATAATATTTGGTGAAATAAATATGATTTTATCAGCCAATAATAGTTTTTCATACAGGTTAGAAGATATATCATCATCTATTATACATAATGAATTGTTAATTTTACATGACCTACAACTTGTGCACGGAATAACATTGAGTGCATTTAAGTTTATTACTTCGCACTGATCATCATATTGTTCTGCTAAACTATTGCTAATAAAAGCAGCATTTCCATTTTCTCGTGGGCTTGCGTTAATAACTAATATATTCATACACTATAATATTACAATGTTTAATATCTTTCAAGACTTATTTTTATTAAGTATAAAATATATTATAAATATACTACTTATTTATATCTTTGTTTTAATAAACTATCATCAATTTTTGATTTACTCATTACAATAGAATTTTTGTTTTCGTATTCTTCAATTAGTTTTGATAGTTTTTCCAGCTCATCACCTTCTGGTGTGCCAGGAAGTGCTTTAAACATTAGAGCATCAACTCTATTAATTGCAGCTAAAAATTCTTGTTCAGTAGTTATTTTTTTAATCATAAATATACACCTTCGATTTATTTTATAACTAAAACACCATCAACTGGTATGTAATTATTTTCAGTTAGTGGTATTGCTCCAAATTTATCTCTATACATAAAACCACCGTCTGTTTGCGGGTAGTATGTATAATATAATAATATACTAATACATTTACTATAATCAACCTTAAATAGTACTTCTTTATAATAGTATGTTTTTAAATTACTTAAAGAGTTAATATCTGTAATAATATCACCATTTTCATAGGTGCATTCCATAGACATATTAAGGCCTGTAATAAATGTATTACTTATATTTCTAACAGCAGCTGCTAAATGATTTTCATTAGCAGTATAATATACTTCAAACTCATCATTGGATTTTTTTTCTTTGTATTGTTTATAAAGTTCATTATATCCAAATAAAGCACCAGAACAACCACTTATTATAAAAACAAATAATAAAATAAAAAATTTATTTATTATCTTGTTTTTCATCATCTTTTATGATTTCTGCATCAAAAACATTATCATCATCTGATTTATTTTTATTAAAACCAAATTTTAAATTACCTTTAATAGCTTCAATTTCTTGTTCAATATTAGCAAGTTTTTCATTGATTTGAGTAATTCCACTATATTCTGGTTCAAATAAAGATGCATCAATTTCACCATTTTCAATGAGTTTTAATAAACGTTTACTTATTTTGTGCATTTTCTCACTATGTAACTTATTAAGTGAATTAATTTCTAATTTTAAGCGTGATATTTTATATACCTTTGCTGTTTCTTCTGTAACACTGTTTAAAGTTTTTGCAAACCAATCTTTTCCTTCAGATTTATCCATTTGTTGCCTCCAATAATTTATTAATTAAACTTATATTTCTATTATTCATAATATATAATAATACAACTAATATAAAATTAATTGCAATAGAAATTATTAGCATTATAGAAAGGGTAGAGATTAATGATATTTTTCTTTTCTTTTTTTTATATAAAATAATACCACTTCGTAACTCTTTATGCTGTATGATTTTATAGTATTCTTCAAAGGAAGAATCATAAATATGTATCCATGGTCCATTTTGGCTTGCAATATAATCATCAGCTAATATTGCACCAGTTTTTATACCAGAAACTATATCATCATATGATAAATTAGATTTTATAAAACCGCCAGAAAGTCTAACTTTAAATACGCTACTTTTTTCAGATATATTATATTCTGCACCACAGGAACATTTAGCTGTTCCTTTTTTTATATTAGTAATCTGATTAAAGCAGTCTGCACAAAGTATTCTCAAGAGCCCCACCGTTTAAAACAATTATTTTCTATACCTAAAACGTCTAAAACTTTACCAGCAGTAAAGTTAATTAAATCATCTATATTTTCAGGGTTATGGTAAAAAGCAGGTGCTGCAGGCATAATAATTGCACCAGAATTTGAAAGTTTGAGTAAGTTTTCTAAATGTATGTTAGATAAAGGCATTTCTCTGAATAATATTACAAGTGGACGTCGCTCTTTTAAAGCAACATCGGCACAGCGTTCTATTAAATTAGAGCTAATACCATTGGCACATCTTCCCACAAAACCCATAGAAGCAGGTGCAATTATGTAATGGTCAATTTTAAATGAACCACTGGCAACATTTGCACCTCTGTTATTATTATCGTAATAAATAATATTTTCAATTCCATTTAAATTATACATTTCTTCAATAGATGAATAAGTTTTTCCTGTTTCTGCCACAGCGTTAGCTAATGCTTCTTCAGTTGCAGTAGTATGTATTTGATAGCCTAATTTTTGTAAAGCTTTTATAATACCAAAACCATATTTTATACAGCTTGCTCCAGTTAATGCAACAAAAGAATGTTTCATAACTATTTACCTGCCTATCACATTATATCAACAATGGAAAAAACCATAATTGTAATACTAATATATGCATTCATATTAAAAAAAGCTACGTTTAATTTAGATAAATCATCTTTTGATATTAGGCTGTGTTCGTAAAACAAAAATGCAGCAGATATTAAAACACCAGCTAAATAAATATAACCTAAATCAGATACTCCCATTAATGCAGCAAAAAGTATTATTGCAATTACATGTAATACTCGTGCTAAAATTAATGAACCTTGAATACCTAGTGCTGAAGGTATTGAGTGAAGCCCTTCATTTATATCATATTCTATATCTTGTATAGCGTATAAAATATCAAAACCTGCAACCCATGCCATAATTGCAAAACCTAAAATAAAAGGTGGTAAATCAATACTACCTGTAACTGCAATCCATGCACAAACAGGTGCAAGCCCTAAAGCAATACCTAAAATTACATGACAAAAATTTGTAAACCGTTTAGCATAAGCATATAAAACAAATATTAAAATAGGAATAGGGGATAATATAGCAGTTAATTTGTTTAGCATAAATGTAGCAACAAAATAAATTAACAGACTAATAATAATATAAAATATTGTAGATTTTTTAGAAATATTTCCAGCAGGTATTTCCCTTGAAGCTGTTCTTGGGTTACGTGCATCAATTTCAGCATCAGCATATCTATTCATTCCCATAGCAGCACTTCTAGCTCCCACCATAGCAACAATAACCCATAAAATAACATGCCATGATGGAATACCTTGTGCTGCTAAAAACATACCTACAAAAGCAAAAGGAAGTGCAAATACTGTATGTTCTAATTTAATCATTTTAATAAATGCTTTAAAACTACTCATTAAATTCTCCAATTAATTATATATCTAATACGCTATTTAGTGCCTCAATAAAATCATCACTATCATTTAAGCTGTCTATTCTAATTATTTTTTTACCTGTATTATCTAAAAGTGGGATAAGTTGTTCATCTATTTCAATTAATGTTTCTATATGGTCTGAAATAAATGAAATAGGCACAATAATTATATTATCTATATTACCATTTTTATAATTAGTAATTGTATCAATAGTAGAAGGGGACATCCATTTTACAGGGCCTACTTTACTTTTGTATTATATATAATTAATTGGAGAATTTAATGA
>CALADT010000135.1 GCA_937890655.1 uncultured Mucispirillum sp.
CTTGAGTAATTTTATTACCTATTTGGTATATTACTACTACTTCATTATTAATTGTGTTTATAATTTCATCAGTAATAACATTATTATTTTGGTTATTATTAGTATTACTAACATTATCTTCAGCACATGCAGTTATAAATAGTAAAAAAATAATTAAATATTTCATTAATAACCTTTATGAGCGTATGGGTTTCTATATCTGCCTTTATTTTTACTATCAAAAACAAATAATACTTTACCATAATTTATAGCCTGAGCAGGGCAGATATGTAAACATGCAAAACATAGCGTGCATTTTTTTTGCTGCCATACAGGTTTATTATCTATAATTTTTATAATATCCATAGGGCAAATTTGCTCACATTTTTTACATGCTGTGCATATATCTGAAACTCTAAATTTTGAAGTCCTTCTATAATGAGAATAAAAAGGGTAGAAAAGGCTTGTCATAAGTTTTGGAAATATTGTTTTATTATCATTAAAATTGCCTTTATCTAATATTTTTATATGGTTAATAATGTTTTCTATTTCCACCGTTGCTTTTAAAACACTTTCATCTCGTTTATCTTTATTAGGTATTTTAAATATAGGCACAAAAGTATCAATTTGTTTAATAGAAAAAACAGCAGATAGTGGGATATTAGATTTATTTAATAACTTTTTTATTTCCACATCAGCATTACCCGTATCTCCACCACAAGTAAATACTACAAAAATATATGTATTATTAGTTATTTTTAAACTTATATTTTTTATAAACTCTGTAACTAAATAAGGCACTCCCCAAAAATGAATAGGGAATACAAAACCACAAATATTATTTTCTCTAGCATCAAAAGTAAAATCTTTTGTTTTTAGTTTTTCAGCCATAGATATGAGTGGCAAATTTAGTGATTTACTAATTAACTCTGCTGCTTGAAAACTATTTCCTGCACCTGAAAAATAAAATACCATAATACCCCATTAGTTTTTCATATTAATAAACTGTAAAGGAAGTGGTAGTTCAAGGCCTTTTAACATTTGGATAACAGCTTGTAAGTCATCAATTTTTTTGCCCTGCACCCGAACTTTATCATCCATAATAGAAGCCTGCACTTTAATTTTACTTTCCTTTATGGCAGAAGTGATTTTTTTTGCCGTATCTTTATCAATACCTTCTTTTATTTTCACTTCTCTTTTTAGCATAGCACCACCTGCTTTTTCCACATCAGAAAATTCAAGACATCTATAATCTACATTTCTTTTAGTAACTGCAGAAATAAGCATTTCCCTAAGCATTTCTATTTTCATTTCATCAGAAGTTAATATTTTAATAACTTTATCTTTTTTATTAAGCTCCACTTCAGTATTTGACCCTTTAAAATCAAACCTAGTGTTTAACTCTTTTTTAAGGTTATTACAGGCATTATCAAGCTCCTGCATATTTACTTCACTAACAGTATCAAATGATGGCATATTTCCTCCATTTATTAAAAAGTATCTTCTATTATACCACTGCCAATAACAATATCCCCATTATATATAGCAGCAGTCTGACCGGCAGCAGGCGCAAACTGAAAATCATCAAATAAAAGTTTTGCTCTGCCGTCTACTTGCCTTTCCAGCATACAAGGTTCATCTTTCATTCTGTAACGTAATTTCGCAGTAAATTTACCCATATACGGAGTATCAGGGTAAAACTGACAGTCTTTTAAAGAAACACCTTTAAAAAACACTTCTTTTTTTGTCCCAAGAAAAACGTCCCCTGTTTTACTATCAATAGATTTTACATATAAAGGCTCTTTATAACTAATGTCAAGCCCACGTCGTTGGCCTGGAGTATAGTTATATATACCTTTATTTTCCCCAATTATTTTATTGTTTAATATAAAATTGCCTTTACGCCAATTATCTTTTATATATGGTTTTAAAAAATCTCTGTAATCTTTATCCTGTAAAAAACAAGCCTCTTGAGAATCTTTTTTCTCTGCAACTGGTAAACCATATTTTGCAGCAATTTCCCTTATTTGTTGTTTTTGCATATTACCTAGTGGAAACCTAAGTAAATTAACATGAAAAGGCTCAATGGTGGATAAATAATATGATTGATCCTTTTCAGGAAACCCTGCTTTTTTAATATGGTATTGTTCCCCAATAAGCATTGTATTTGCATAATGGCCTGTAAAAATATAGGAAGCATTATGACGTTGCATTTGGTCAAATAAATATCTAGTTTTTGCAATTTTATTACATTTTGAACATGGGTTAGGGGTTCTTCCCATTTTATATTCTCTTATAAAATAACCCATAATATCAGGAACAAAAGATTCTGTATAGTCAACTAAATGCCATTCTATATTTAAAAATTGTGCTACTTTTTCAGCATCTTTCCAAAATTCGTTTTGGTTATCAAACATTTGCAAAGTTATGCCAATAGGGGTAAGCCCTGACTCTTTTGCCATTAGTGCAGTAACAGAGCTATCCACACCACCAGACATGGCAACTATAACTTTACTGCCTTTTTTTATATCTAATTTTTCTAAATCTATCATTACAACCTTTACATATTGATTTATATTGCACATTATATATTATTTT
>CALADT010000136.1 GCA_937890655.1 uncultured Mucispirillum sp.
TAAAAAACATACATATTCTACTTGATTATAAATAAAGAATAAAGTAATATTGTGAAAAAAGTAAATAGTATAAGGATGGTATATGACAGAACTTGAGTCATTAGTAAAAGAATTTACATTCCCTAGGAAAAATATTGAAAATCTTTTAGCATTATATCTTGATGGCAACACTGTACCGTTTATTGCAAGGTATAGAAAAGAGCAGACTGGTGCAATGGATGAAATACAAATTAGGGCTGTTCTTGAAAGGTATGAGTATTTAGAAAATTTAAATAAGAAAAAAGATGAAGTTATTAAAAATATTGATGAAAAAGGGAAACTAACTGATGAACTAAAACTTGCCATACTAAAGGCTGCCACATTAACAGAAGTGGAAGACCTTTATGCTCCTTATAAATCAAAGAAAAAAACAAAAGCAGATATAGCAAGGGAAGCAGGTGTGGAACCTGTTGCTGAATATATTAAAAATAATACAGATTTATCTTCCTTAGATGATTTTGCAAAAGATTATATAAACGAAAAATGTGCAGATATTGATACTGTGCTTTCTATGGCACGAGATATTATTACTGAAAATATAGGCCATAATATTAATATAAAAAATAGGCTTCGTGAAATATATAATAAAGATGGCGTAATATCATCTATCCAAGCAGAAGATTTTAAAGAAAGAACTCCTTATGAAGCATATTACGAGTTTGAAGAAAAAATATCTACTTTACCACCTCATAGAGCATTAGCTATTTTTAGAGGGGAAAGAGAAAATATTTTAAAAGTAAAATTAATTATTGATGAAGAAGTATGTATTAATACTGTTTTAGCTAACTTATATGAAGAAGGCTATAAACATAATAAAGTAATAGAAAAATGTGCTTCAAGAGCCTTTAAGACAATGCTTTCTTCTTCCATAGAGTTAGAAATACGTGGAGATATTCGCCAAGTTTCAGAAGAAAGGGCGATACATGTTTTTGGAGATAACTTAAAAGGGCTTTTAATGACACCCCCTGTAAAAGGCAGGTCTGTTTTAGGTTTAGACCCAGCATATAGAACAGGTTGTAAGTATGCAGCAGTTGATGAAACAGGTAAACTTTTAACATATGGAGTAATTTATCCTACACCACCACAAAGTGATTATGAGGGTAGTAAAAAGAAAGTTGTAGAGATTATAAAACAATTTAATATTAATGCCATATCCATAGGTAACGGAACTGCAAGCCGTGAAACTGAAGAATTTGTTGCAAAACTACTTTCAGATACTGGATTAAATGTGGAATATACCATTGTAAACGAGGCAGGGGCAAGTGTTTATTCTGCCAGCGAAATAGCTGCAAAAGAATTTCCTGATTTAGATGTTACTATTCGTGGGGCTATATCTATTGCCCGTAGAGTTATTGACCCATTAGCTGAGCTTGTAAAAATTGAGCCAAGGTCTATTGGTGTTGGTATGTATCAGCATGATGTTAATAAAAAGAAATTAGAAAATACACTACAAGCTGTTGTGGAAGATGTTGTGAATAATGTAGGTGTAAATTTAAACACGGCAAGCCCATCTCTTTTACAATATGTATCTGGCTTAAATTATAATATTGCAGAAAAAATAGTAAAATATAGGGAAGATAATGGTATATTTAGCAACCGTAATCAGCTTTTAAAAATTGCAGGTATAGGGGAAACTACCTTTAAACAGTGTGCCGGCTTCTTAAAAATATATGGTGGTTCAGAGCCATTAGATAGTATGTTTATACACCCTGAAACATATGATGCAGTCCATACATTACTAAATAAACTAAACTTAACTATTGATAAATTATCAATGATAAGGCTTGCTGTAAAAGGCAATAATATTAATAAGTTATCAGAAGAAAGTGGGTTAGGAACATACACATTTAATGATATTATAGAAAATTTAGAAAAACCAGATAGGGATATTAGGGACAGTGTAGACCCTGTTATATTTAAAAAAAGTGTTGTAAACCTTGATGATTTAACCCCAAGTATGGTTATAACAGGTAAAGTAACTAATATTGTGGATTTTGGTGCTTTTGTGGATATAGGTTTAAAAAATGACGGTCTTGTTCATATATCTGAACTTTCAGACGGTTTTGTAAAACACCCTAGCGAAATAGTAAAAGTTGGCCAAAAAGTGCAAGTTATGGTTGTAGATGTGGATAAAGAAAGGGGCAGAATAAGTCTTTCCATGAGAATGTAACCAATTACAATGTGTAAATATAATAATTAATGAGGTTGAAATGACAGCACAAGATGCTTTAGAGCTTGTAAAAAATGATATTGAAAAGGTGGAACAGTTTTTAAAAGACGATATAAAAACAAGTGTGCCTTTAATTAATGAAGTAATACTATACTTGCTTTCAAGTGGTGGTAAAAGGCTTCGTCCTGTATTTTTATCACTTGCTGCTAGAATGTGTGGCTATAATGGGGATAAAATACCTGCTATGAGTGCTGTAATAGAATATATTCATACAGCTACACTACTTCATGATGATATTATAGACGGTGCAAAATATAGAAGAAAACGCCCAACAGCTAATAGTTTATATGGTAACGATGTGGCAGTATTATGTGGTGATTTTCTATACTCAAGAAGTTATATTACATTAACAGAATACGGTGCTAAAGAAGTGCAAATGATACTTTCTTCTGCTGCTTTAACAATGAGTGAGGGGGAAGTAATACAGCTTTTAAAAACAGGGGATATTAATATAACTTTTGATGATTATATCCAAATTATTACAAGAAAAACAGCAGTATTATTTTCTGCAGCCTGCGAAATAGGTGCGTTACTAAGTAATGCTTCAGAAGAAGAAATAAAATGTTTAAAAGATTTTGGGTATTATTTAGGGTTAGGTTTTCAGATGACAGATGATATTCTTGACTATATGGGCGACCCTACCATAACAGGCAAAAAAAATGGCACAGATTTATTTGAAGGAAAGCTAACATTACCTGTAATAAAACTTTTAGAAAAAGCAGATGAAAATGAAAAACAAACTATAACAGAAATGTTTACTAAAAAAGAAAGAAATGATGAAGATTTACTTGTTTTAAAAAATATTATGGAAAAATATAATATAAAAGCCATATCAGAACAAGTAGCTGATGATTATATTAATAAATCATTAAATTCATTAAATATATTTGAAGATAACAAATATAAAGAAGGGTTAATTGCTCTTGCTTTAGCAATGGTTGGAAGAGCTGCATAAAGTTATGGCAAATTATAATTTTATATTAGCTAGTGCTTCCCCTAGAAGACGGGAGCTTTTATCAATATATGTGGATAATTTTAAAATAATCCCTGCAGATATAGATGAAACTATTCCTAATAATATAAATATAAAAGAAGCACCACTTTATATTGCAAAAAAGAAAGCAGAAGCAGTTAAACATAATATATTAGATAATGATATTTTAATTACAGCAGATACCATAGTTATGCTTGAAGATAGAGTTTATGGTAAACCAAAAAATAAACAGGATGCTTTTAATATGATAAAAACTTTATCAAACAAAGAGCATAGTGTTATAACTGGTGTATGCTGTTATAGTGGCGATAATAAAATTAATATAGAATTTAATGATACTACATATGTAACATTTAATAACCTTGATGATAATATTATAAATAGTTACTTAAACTATGATGAATATAAAGATAAAGCCGGTGGTTATGCTGTGCAGGGTATAGCTTCTTTTTTCGTTAAGAAGATTATGGGAAGTTATGATAATGTTGTGGGATTGCCTATGGGGCGTCTTTTTAAT
>CALADT010000137.1 GCA_937890655.1 uncultured Mucispirillum sp.
AAAATCTTGTGGCAGCATATGCTATCATTTCACCATTATCTGTACACCTTGCTAATTCAGGAAAATAAACATTTATACTATCACTATTTTCATAAAAAACACGGCGTATTTCACTATTAGCAGCTACACCACCACCTACAACTATTTTTTCTCGTTTCATAAGGCGGGCTGCTTGTAATGTTTTATCAAATAATGTTTTTGCAACTGTATATTGAAAGGAGGCAGAAATATCTTCAAGGCTATATTCTCCTTTTAAGACGGTATTCATAACAGCAGTTTTTAAACCACTAAAACTAAATTTTAGCTCCCCTTTAAAAGCTGTTGGGAATTTTATTTTATATCTATCCCCTTTTTCTGCCATATTTTGGATAAATAAACCTCCAGGGTATGGGCCACCCATAACTTTTGATGTTTTATCAAAAACTTCCCCTGCTGCATCATCAATAGTTCTACCAAGAAGTGTAAAATTTAATGCTTCATCCACATCAAATATATGAGTATGGCCACCGGATACTATTAAAGCAGTATATGGTGGTTGTAATTCTTTATAGCTTAATTCTGCAGATAATATATGGCCTGCTAAATGATGAACAGGTAATACCGGTTTATTTAAAGCATACCCTAGCCCTTTTGCAAAGGATACTCCTACAAATAATGCACCTATTAACCCTGGAGCGTTAGTAACGCCTATTATGTCTAAATCTTTATCCTTTATACCACTTTCTTCCATACAAGCATGGTATAAAGGTTCTATTTTTTGTATATGGTTACGAGAGGCAACTTCTGGTATCACTCCACCAAAAGCAGAATGTATATCTGCTTGAGAAAATGTTTTGCTACTTAATGTGCCATTTTCTGTGGAGTAAACAGCTATTGATGTTTCATCACATGATGATTCTATACCTAAAGCTACCATATTAACCTATTTTGTAAGCTCTGTTATACTTACAAGTTTATAGTTTCTTTTTTCAAGCTCAGGAAGTGCTATTTTTAAGGCTTGAAGTGTGTTTTGTCGAATATGGCCTATGGCAATTAAACTACCTTCTTTTTTTGCTTTTTCTGCTGCTTCGTATATTTTTGTAAGTATTGCTTCCTCGTTATTATCGTTATCTATAAATATTCTATTTTCACCACATTTATAGCCACTTATTTTTTGGCATTCTTTTAAAGCAACTGTTTGTGCTGTTGTTCTACTATCTACAAATCTATTTGTGTATTGTTTTGAAGCCTCTAAAATATGAGCCATTTTAACAGCATCTTCTGTAATAGCGGAACCCATATGGTTATTAAAACCATCAGCTTTCACACCTAAACTTTCAAAGTTTTCTTTTACTACACCATTTATTAAAATAGAAGGCATACTAGGAATAATAGCCCCTTTTCCTGGGTCAGTATTTGGGTAGCTTTTTGGTGCCATAGGGAAATGTAAAAATACATTTTTACCTGCTTTTTTTGCTATTTGTGCTGTTTGTTTTGTATATTCTAAATGTGGTAATACTGCAACAGCTAGTGGGTATTTAATAGCAGCAAATTCTTTTGCAAGCTCTAAATTATGGCCACCATCATCTAACAAAATAGCAAATTTAACCTGTGTTTTAGAATATGGTGGAAGTGGTGGGTATGTTTTGGCCACTTCTTTTGGTTTTTCTTTTTCAGGTTGAACCTGTTTTTTTGGTTTTTCTTTTTTAGCTGTTTCTACAATTTCTTCTTTTTTTGTTACCGTTTCTTTTACTGGTGCTTTTAATACAACTCTATATTCATCTTGTTTGCTTACTGCTGCAATCTCTCTTTTGCTAGCATTAACTTTATAACCTTTATTTCTTAATATAGAACTAATAGCAGTAGAAACTCCCGCCTGCATATTCTCATCACATATTATATCAAAATACGTTATATTTTTACCATTACTTGTTTTGCCTTTTCTTTCTGTAACAGATGAACGGCTTATTTCATGGTCATATAATACAAGCCTTAATAAATCAGTAACATCTTCATTATTTATAACTTCTTTAGATTGTTCTTTTGCTTTTCTTTCACGCTCTTCTTTCTCTTTTAAAGCAAGTTGTTTTTTTTCTTCCTGTTCTTTTTCCTTTTCTTTTAAAGCCTGTTCGCGTTTTGCAAGCTCTTTTTCTTTTTCTCTTGCCTTTCTTTCTCTCTCTGCGTTAGCTTTATCTTCTTTTGAAGGAACAGCCACATTTTTAGCCACTTCTTTCTGCTCTTCTTTTTTAGTAGAAGGAATATAAGTTATAGTTTGTTCCGGCTCTTTATCACCATTACTATTTTTTAAACCCATAACACTAAAAGCAATAAGGCCTATAAGCACAGCAATAAGGCCTATCCCTAAAAACATACTTTTATTCGCTGAGTTTGATTTTTTACGAGTTGTTTTTCTGCCCGTAGAACGTCTATTTGTTTGTTTTGTTGCCATACACTATCATTCCTTTTAATATCTGCACTGCAGAAATATATTGTAAATCATCATCTAATGGTAAAACTTGTGATACACGTTTTACTGCCTCATCAAAAGCGGTATTACTTGCGTTTTTATCTTTTTCGTTTTCACCTTTTAAATGACCGGATAAATCTTTTTCTTTTATAACATGGTAATCAGAAGTATATTCTATTGTTCCTGGTTCAATTTCCACATCAGGTTTTATACCTACCCCTTGAATAGATACACCATTTGGTGTGTAATATCTTGAAGTTGTAAGCCTTACTGCTGAACCGTCAGTTAGTGGTATAATAGACTGAACACTTCCTTTACCAAAAGTTGATTTACCTACAATAACTGCTCTTTTATAATCCTGCATTGCACCAGCTATAATTTCGCTGGCAGAGGCAGACCATTCATTAACCAAAATTACCATAGGTACTTCTCTACTACTTACATTAACAGCTTCTGTTTTATAATGTTTTTCCTGTTTATCCCGTTCTCTTGTAAAAACAACTGTTTTATTTATTGGTAAAAATATACTTGCAATGGATACAGCTTCATTTAATAAGCCACCACCGTTATTTCTTAAATCAATAAGTAAACCTTTTGCACCCTGTTTAGTCAACTCTTTTACAGCGTTAGACATTTCTTTGTATGAGTTTTCTTGAAATTGAGTGAGCCTAATATACCCAAGATTTTTATCAATCATTTCATATTTTACAGAATTTATTTTTATAATAGCCCTTGTTAATGTTAAATCAATAGGTTTTTCTTCCCCTTTTCTTGCTATTGTTAATTTGATTTTAGAACCTGCTTTACCACGCATTCTTTTTACTGCATCATCTAATGTCATATTAGCAGTAGGTTCACCATCAATTAAAGCAATAACATCACCTGCTTTAACACCTGCTTTCCATGCTGGAGTATCTTCAAGAGCATTCATAATCGTTAGTAAATCATTTTTCATGGTAATTGTAATACCTAACCCGCCAAAAGAACCACTTGTGCTTTGCCTAAAACTTGAAAATTCTTCTGGTGTCATAAATGATGAATGTGGGTCTAATTCTTCAAGCATACCTTTTATAGCACCATAGATTGCTTCTTTTTCATTAATTGGTTCTACATAGTTTGTGCTAACTAGTCCTAATACACTTAAAAAAGTATCCATAGCAGCATATTTATCATCTGCACTGCCTGTTTTTTGCATTAACTGGCCAATGATATTACCTTCTTCGCTTTGTGCAGCAACTGCCTCCATATTTACTGTTTTAAAACCCAACTGAAATAAAGCATATGTTATCATTACACATGGGATTACAATAAATAAAACTTTTTGAATAATCTTCATAAATTACTCCAACTTTGAACGTTAAATTATATATATAAACTATTTTAAAATTATATCAACCCTTTTTAAACCATAAACGTGGATTTAATGCTTGTTCTTTCTTTCTAAGCTCAAAATAAAGATGTGGTGTTTCAATTCCTGTATCTGTTAATACCTGCCCTAACACACTTCCTTTACTTATTTTATTACCACTTGTAACAGATAATATATCTAAATTACCATAAACTGTATAATAAGCAGAACCGTGGTCTATAATCACAAGATTATTAAAATTCTTTACATTATCTGCAAAAACAATTCTACCATCTGCCACTGCTTTCACATCAGCTGTGCTACTAGGTGCTATTCTTATACCTTTATGCATAATCTTAACACCAGCATCCGCCACTAAATGCTCACCATATTCTTCTATGATTTTACCACTTAATGGCATAGGGAGTTTTCCTGCCTGTTTACCAAAAGCAGAATTATCAGCCATAGTAGTAGTTATTGGTTTATCCACCCCAAATGTTCTTATTCTACTTGATGTAGCATTATTTGTGTTACTAGATTGCCTTTCTGCAATAGGCCGTGCATTATTTGCTTTTTCTGCCTGTAATCTTATTTGGTCATCTAACTCTTTTCTTTGGTATTTTAAAAGTTCAATATACTCTTTACGGCCTGCTTCATCATGTTTTATCATAGTAAGCATACTTTTATAACGGGCGTTTTCTGTATTTAACTCATTTATTGCACTTTTTCTGCTATTTTCTAATGTTTCAAGCTCATATACTCTTGCTTCTTCTTCCACTTTTAGCTGTTTTAGTTTTGCTATATCTTGGTTTAATTTATCCACTTGTTTTTTTAAGTTACTGCTGGATTTTCCCATGATTTCAAGAAGTTTAACTGTATCTTCCACTTTATTAGTGGTTGTAATAATCTTTATTTCAGAATAGCCCATATTATCAATAACATACATATTACTTTTTGCAATATTTTTTTTACTGCTGTTTATATCTTTTGTTACTTGAGTAATATTTGCTCTAATAGTTTGTATATTTTTTTCTACCTTTTGGCGTTCTTTATTTAGCTCCCATATAAGTTTACGGTAGTTATTTATTTTAGAAGAAACTACTGATATTTGCTTGGAAACACTTTGTTTTTCTTTTTTTAGTTTT
Organism: uncultured Mucispirillum sp.; assembly: GCA_937890655.1. GTDB lineage: Bacteria > Chrysiogenota > Deferribacteres > Deferribacterales > Mucispirillaceae > Mucispirillum. The sequence goes on from CALADT010000137.1 coordinate 4,940, forward strand.
TTAAGCTCCGATTCTTCATTACGAATATTCCTGTTTATATCTTCAAGCTGTGCTGTTTGAGAATAACCATAATTATATAAGCAACAAAAAATAAGTAGTAGTATAATTAACTTAATCTTCATTAATAGATGATACCTGTCTTAAAAATGATAATATACTTGCAAATGCTGCAAAAAAACTAATAATACATACTATAATACATGATATGATAAAATAAACCCCAGTTGGCATATTGTATATATTAATACCTGACGGAATAAGTATGCTATTATTAAAAGGTATAAATGATATGGCAAACACAATATAACTGCAAATAAATGCAAATAATGCAAGGAAAAATGCACCAAATAAATATGGCACTGCAATAAACGGTCTTGTGGCACCAACAAGTGAATAAAGTTTTATTTCTTCTTTAAATTTATATAAAGATAACTTTATTGTGTTATATACTACAAATATAGCAGAAAAAGCAAAAAGTATTGTAATAGATAATATAAAAAACCATGCACCATTACTTATAGCTTGGAATTTTGTAATATATTCTTTACCGTAGCTAACTTGGTCCACCCCTTTTATGTGGCTTGCCTCGTCCACAATTTTATCAAGAGTATTACTTTCTGTATTCTGTGGCTTTATCTCTATAAAAGAAGGAAAAAATTCTTCTGAAAAACTATCAAGTCCTGCAGCTTTTGGAGCATTAGCCACTGCATATGCTTTTGCGTCCTTTTGGCTAAAATATGTGGCACTTGTAACGTTATCTAAATCTTTTATGGAAGTTAGTATTTCCCCTGCTATTATATCATTATTATTAGCAAGATACACCCTTATGGTGTTAGCTTGAGATAAATGGTTTAAAAAACCTGCTGTGCCTGTGCCTGCCACCCAAAATATATGATACATAAATATAACAGTAATCAATGTTAAAAAAGATAAAAAATTACTACGTATAATCATAACAAAACGTATGATACCACGCATAAAAAGGTAAGTTAATTTCGGATTCATTCTTTTACACCATCCCTTATTACTTTGCCTTTTTCAAGCTCTATTTCCCTTGCTGGGTATTTTTCACGTAAAATAGAATCGTGAGTAGCCATTATAACTGTGGCACCACCGTCAATACATTCTTTTAATACTGCCATAATATTTTCTGCGTTTTCTGGGTCAAGGTTACCAGTAGGTTCATCGGCTAAAATAATTTTAGGGTCATTAATTAAAGCCCTTGCAATAGCTACACGCTGTTTTTCTCCACCGGATAAGTTTTTAACAATATCATCACGTTTTTCAAATATACCCACCCTTTTTAAAAGTGGCCATATACGTTCTTTTGCTTGGCTGCGTTTCATATAAAATATATCAAGCCCTAGCTTTATATTATCAAAAACAGTTGCATGTTCTAAAAGTTTATAGTCCTGAAATATAACGCCTATTTGACGGCGTAAAAAAGGCACTTCTATTCTACTCATTAAATTTATATCCCTGCCTTCCACAGAAACCACACCACGAGTAGGAAGTAAATCAGCATATATTAACCGTAAAAATGTT
>CALADT010000138.1 GCA_937890655.1 uncultured Mucispirillum sp.
AAAGTGATAATTCAGGGATAACACTAAAATAATCATTAATTTTAAAAATAACGTTTAAATATGCTCCCAAAGAGTCATCTATACTTTTATATGTATCTGCATAATTAAAGGTGTAACCTATACCTGCCTGTGCTGTTATTAGTTTACTATAATCATACTTAAAACCCGCAGATATCCCAAATGAGTGGATATTTTCCATAGTTATTTTATTATTATTTAATATAACACTTTTACTATTAGTTAAGGCACTTGTTAAGTTAGCATTAAAACCATAAAAGGCTGATAAATAAATGGAAGATTTTTCATCAATTATAGAATAACTGCCTATCCCTATGGTTGCTGTATGGATTGATTTTTCTTGATTATTATAATCATACAAATAATACCCATAACCTGCAAATGTTTTTATATTATAGTTTATACCTTGATAATCATAAGAAAGCTCTAAACGTGGAATAAACTGATAACCTGCTATATTTGCCCCACTATCGTTTATATATTCTTTATTCCAGTCAGTAAAATAAGGAATAATTAAAGATAATTGAAAACAATATATACCGTAGCCTATTTGAAAGCGTCTATTATCATAATTTAAGTTACCATAATTTCTTAACCCTGCAAGGTTATTTGCTGTCTGCCCAAAAGTGTAGTATGATAATGTAGAATCTCTACCTATTTTTATAAAATGGTCATTATCTTTATTTATAAAATATTTAAAATTAAAAAGTCTAACACTATCTTCCATACCGGCTTCAAAATTAAATACAAAATTATTATAATCTAAACTAATACCAGCATTGGAGGAACTTAAAAAGCTATAACTTTTAAATTCATGGTGAATATCATCAATAAAATTAGACGGTTTATTATTACTATAAAAAACATCTACATAAAGATTTGTGTAAACATCTAATAATAAATTATCTTTTTTAATTTCATAAGCTGAAACTTCCACTCCATATAAAATAATTATAAAAAAGATTATTTTTTTTACCATAAATCACCTTTATAATAAAGCTGCCTCTATTAACTGCTTTGTATATTCTTCTTTTGGGTTTGTAATAATATCTACAATTTTGCCGTATTCTACCACTTCCCCTGATTTCATAACCATCATATTATTGCAAATTGATTTTACAATATGCAAATCATGGCTTATAAAAATATATGTTATATTAAACTCTTTTTGTAACTCTTTTAATAATCTTATAATTTGTAATTGAACGTTTTTATCAAGAGAAGATGTAGGTTCATCAAATATAATAACTTTATGCTTCATAATAATTGCCCTTGCAATGGCTATACGCTGTCTTTGACCACCTGAGAATTCATGGGGATATTTATTAATACAATCTTTACTAAGCCCTGTTTTTTCTAAAATATTTATAACTTCCTGCTCTATTTCTGTATGGTGCATATTTCCAAAGGCTTTTAACCCTTCGCTAATAATCATACCTGCTGTCATACGTGGGTTTAGGCTGCCAAATGGGTCTTGAAAAACTATTTGTATATTTTTACGTTCTTTTCGTAATGATTCTTTTTTTAAGCTGGAAAAAACTATATTATCAAATAATATTTCCCCATTAAAATCTATTAAATGAAGAAGTGCTTTTACAAGGCTTGTTTTTCCGGAACCACTTTCCCCTACTATACCTAAACTATCCCCCTCTAATATACTAAAACTAATATTTTTTACAGCATGAAAATATTTCTGTTCTTTAAATAATTTTTTTGGCAATTTATATGATACATTC
>CALADT010000139.1 GCA_937890655.1 uncultured Mucispirillum sp.
AAACGAAGTAAATAACACTGTTAGCCACATACAACAAAGAACTGATAACTTAAAACTTTTAATAGAACAATTTAAAATCACAAAATAAAGTAGCATAAAAAACTTTTAGGGGGTAAATAAGCCCCCTTTTTTTATTAAATCAATTATTACTTATAAATCATATATATTTTTTAAATCTAAAAATAAAAGATAAAAATAAATAGAAAAAAGTTAATAGGTTAAATATTATTTAAATAAAAGCAATATAAATTTATAAGGTATATAAATAGGTGTTGTATAAATAATTGTTTTTTAAAATAACACTAATTTTTATATGTAATATATAAATGAAATAACTAGTAATATAAAATATGAATTTATAAATAATATATAAAATAAATAGTTTTATTGCTAATAACTCTTTATTTTATTAATGATTGATAGTTTTTTATAGAAGATTTAGGCTTTAAGTGATTTGTAATAAATTGTAATCTTTATTTGACTTGGTATGTTATTAAAAATAAATGCTTGTTTTTTACTGTGTATCTTTAATGTATACTCCAATGAAATATATTATTTTATATTTATATTAAAAATTGAATTATGAAAAAATATAATAAAGCAGGTTATTAATCTACTTTATAGTTTAGATGGTTGTTTAATAGATAAATATTTATATCTATTTCTTTTGGACTGAAAATATTTCTGATATACTTTATTAAGATATGTTTTTTTATCAGTAGTAAATAAGTCGTATTCTTCAATAGCTGTATTACAATAATGCACTCTATTATTAATCTTTTCTTCATTTTTGTTATAATGATTTATATCAAAGTTCTGCAACATAATTAATTCATGATTTAAAACTTCTTTAATATTGCTAGACTTTTTAATCAAATCAATACAATTAATTAATGATTCATTAATTATAGAATTAATTTGATTAGCAGTTTCTTTTGATAATAAAATGGTTTGTAAAAACTGTTTAGATATATTTTTCCCATTCTTTTGCTTCATATAATATCCTATTTTCTTCAATAAGTTCTTCCCTTGTTCCTTCTTTTATCATGATAAGAGTCTTAATAGTTCTTTCTGTTGCTGGTAAAGTATGTAAATAATTAAGATTATTTTTTGCTTCCATTTTTCTAGATAATATGCGTATATCTTCTTCATTCATTTCTCCATTTGTGCCTGGAATAAGTCTGTCTTTATTAAAAACTTTATAAGCCATAATTAAATCCTCCAATTCTTTTCCGTATTATAATAAATTTATTTATAATTATCAAGTAACTTATAACCTACTTGATATTTTTTATATGCTACTGCTTATTTTTTAATCATATTACATTTTTATCAACTATAATAATAAAAACGATGTTGATAACATGTTTAAAATATTGGTATTCTTGATAGATTATTAAATAAATTCTCTCTCACTTTAACATATCTATGCTGTGATGCAATAGATATTGATTTACTTTCCAGCATATCTTTAAACGTTCTATTTTTAGATAACATATCACATATATCTTGACCAAAAGTAGAGCTTGTATATTCTGGTAATTCCATAATATAGTTGATTTTCTTTTTATTATTTTTAAATTCATCAAAATCATAAAATTTCATTCCTTTATCTTCAATTTTTCCATGATAATGGTTTAACCATATCATGAATTCTGCAGATGTATCAGTAAAATGTTCAAGCATAGATATCATACCATTTAAAGTATGTCCTAACCCTTCACCACCAGAAATGATTATATGAAATATTACTTTACCTTTGAAATTATTATTTTCATTAGTAAGTAAATCTATCATATCATTTTCTAATGCGTATGCCAAAAAAGGTATAAAGCTGGATGCTCCATTATCTATAATGATATTTCTTTATTTTTCATTATTATATGTAAAAGTTTTTTGATTACTTTTTAAAATTAACGGCACTGTAAAAAATTTTGTGTAAGAGAAATATAATAAAATCAAAATAATAATAAAAAATATTTAATTATTAAAACTTTTTTTAGTAAAAAAATAAATAAAAGTTAAATAATAAAAAAATAAATAAATATTACATATGTTAAGCAAAATCAAGTAAAAATGAAAATTATTATTATAAATATTTTTTAAAAATATAGCAAAAATAGTTTAAAGTTTTTTTAAATAAAAGACCATAAATCTCTAATAAATCTATTTGTAGTTGCAATTATTTAATTAATCATATATAATATATAGTGTATAGGCATAACCAAAAGTTATGGTTAATGGTTGTAACAAGGAGTTTTATCTTTGAAGATAAAAAAATATGAAGTAACAGACATGAAGGAAGCCTTACGGATGATAAAAGAGGACTTAGGTTCTGACGCAGTAATTTTATCTACCCGTAAAGTTATGAAAAGTAATAACTTTGGTCTTTTTGCACGCCCTGTTTTAGAAGTTACAGCCGCTGTGGAATATGATGGTATGCCAACCAAAACAGCACAAAAAAATAGCGGTTATGGTTATGAAAGTATGACTTCTGCATACGCTGTATCAGGCAGGAAAGTAACAGCTAAAAAACCTGCTGTTCAAGAAAGAAAGCCTGTGGCACAGACTATGCAAAAAAGAAAACCTGTTACAGAGCAGACAGGGTATGGGCCATATGCTCATCAGTCATACCAAAATAGTTATATACAAGATGATTATCTTGCTGATGCTATGGCAGAAGCTGGTATAATGGACGATGAACCATTTTACGCACCACCTGTTAGAAAGAGGCAGACTTTTTCAGAGGAAGATATTGTTAGCCCTGTGAAAAAAAAGCAAACATTTACAGATGATGACTTAATGCCTGCATATATGCCAAAAGAACATATTGAATATGAAGAAGAAGTTGTTAGAAAACCTGCTAAAAAAGAAAGGCATGATGAAGAAAGGGTAGAAAAACAGAAGTTTGATGAAGTAAATGCAAAAAAACAAGCAGAGCTTAATGCTGAACGTATGGCTGCTGTGATTAAAGCTGTGGGGCTTGATAAATTTGCAGACTTATTAGATGATATAGGGGATATTAAAAAGCAATTATCAAATATGCAAAGCAATATTAATGATAATATTGTTATAGATTTACCCCCAAAATTAAAAGATTACCACAGCCTGTTTTTAAAAAATGGTGTAGATGATATTATATCATACAGGCTTTTAAAAGAAATAGAGCAGCGTATTGAAGGCAAAGAAGCCACAGCTGCCCAAATAAAAAGTATAGCTGCTGAAAAATTAGCAGAGCTTATACCTTTAGAAAATGATTATAGTAGTATAATTACAAGCCGTATTGTGGCTCTTGCAGGGCCAACAGGTGTGGGTAAAACTACAACTATTGCAAAAATTGCAGCTACTATGACACTTAAATACGGTAAAAAAGTTTGCCTTATAACTGTTGATAATTTTAGAATAGGTGCAGTGGAACAGTTAAAAACATATGCAGAGATTGTAAATCTGCCTTTATATGTGGCTACAAGCCCAGAAGAATTAGCAAGAGTTATAGCTAAAGTGCAAAATAAATACGACTGCGTTTTAATTGATTCTATGGGAAGGGGTCAATTTGATACAGCACAAATAGAAGGTATAAGAGATTTTTTTCAAGTGGATTCCCGTATTACTACTACACTGGTTCTATCGATGGCTTCAAACCATATGGAACTTTATGATACATTTGATAGGTATGAAATATTAAAGCCAGATTATCTAATTTTTACTAAGTTAGATGAAACAAAATACTTTGGGCCTCTTATAAATATTCCTGTAAAGAAAAAGTTGCCGTTACTACTTGTAACAACAGGGCAAAACGTTCCTGATGATATGGAAATACCAGATGGCAAGAAAATTGCTAGAAGAATGTTACAGGAAATACCTACATTATGGAGCGACAAATGACAGATCAGGCATTTACATTAAGAAGACGCGCATGGGAAGCTAACAGAAACAGCCATTATATAGCAGTATCAAGTGGTAAAGGTGGCGTTGGTAAAACAAATTTTACTGTTAATTTTGCATGTCAACTGGCTAATATTGGCAAGAAAGTTCTTGTATTTGATGCAGACTTAGGACTTGCTAATGTGGATATTATGTTATCATTATCAGTTACTGCTACCATTAAGAAATATCTTGAGGGTAGAGCAAGTATAGACGATATATTAAAGAAAGACATATATGGGTTTGATGTTTTTCCGGCTTCTAGTGGTTTTATGGAGCTTGCTCATTTATCAGATGAAGATTTTGATAAGATTTTTAATATATTTATTACATTAGATGATAGATATGATTTTATAATATTTGATACAGGTGCTGGCATATCAGATGCTGTTGTTCGGTTTAGTTCAATATCTGATACGGTTATTGTGGTAACACAGCCTGAACCTACGGCAATTACAGATGCTTATGCTTTTATGAAAGTAGTTAAGCAGACATATGATATTAAATTAATTAATGTTGTGTTTAACAGGGTTGATGATATACAAAATTCAGATAATGTATTTGCAAGCCTTAAAAATGTTGCAGCTAAATTTTTAAGTATGGATTTACGTTTATTAGGTCATTTACGTGATGATAAAAATGTTCGCAAAGCCATAAGAGCACAAAAACCTGTAAGTGTTCTTGACCCGAAAACTATGTTTTCAAAAGATATTCAAGACTGTGCAAGAAGATTTATTGGTGTGCCTTTAGAAAAACAAAAAACTGCAAATGTATATAACTTATTTAAGGGGGTGTTTAAATGATTACATCTCTGAAGTATTATCCTATGTTTATAGCATCTGTTGTTATGATGTTCTCAATGCTTTTTAAGGTGCTTTTATTAAAAGATTTAAAGGCAACTTACTTTATTAGGGATATAGTATTATTTTTTATTGTTTATTATGTTGTGAAAGTATTAACAAACAGTCTTGCAAGAATAATGAAAAATTATTGGAAAATACTGTAATACTTAGGAGCAGATTTGGTGGACAAATTCACTGAAGAAGAAAGGCAGGATATAGTGGCAGAGTTTCTGCCAAAGATAAAATCATGGACAATTAGGCTTAAAGGAACATTGCCTGATAGTGTAGATGTGGATGATTTATTTTCTGCTGCCTCTATTGGTTTAATAGAATCAATGGATAGGTTTGATAAAAGTCGTAATGTCAGTTTTAGCACCTATGCAGAAAGGCGTATTAAGGGAGCAATACTTGACTCTCTACGTAATCTTGATTTTTTACCTAGAAATGTTAGGTCGCGTTTAAAAGCTCTTGATGCTGCTATTAACGAACTTTCAAGTAAATTAGGTAGAAAACCTACTGTTCAAGAGATTATAGAAAATACAGATTATAATGAAGAAGATATTTATCGTCTTATGGGTTTACAAGAAAATGAAAAAATGTTATCATTAGACGAGGCAGTTGGTGATTCAGAAGATGCCAGCTTAATAGATTTTGTTAAAAGCACTGGTTTGACGCCGGAAGATGAGGTTATGAAAAGTAACCTTACAGATAAAATGGCAGAAGAAATAGATAAACTTTCTGATAAGGAACGTCAAGTAGTTACTCTTTATTATTATGAAGAACTCACTATGAAAGAAGTTGCAGAAGTTTTAGATATTACTGAGTCACGAGTATCTCAAATACATACATCAGCTATGCAGAAGTTAAGAAGGAGGCTAAAAGATATTTATGAATAAAATCAAAATCTTAATTGTTGATGATTCAATTTTTATGAGAAAAGCATTAGAGTCTTTATTATCAGGTGAAGCTGATATTGAAATAGTGGGGATGGCAAAAAATGGTCAAGAAGCTGTATCAATGGCTGCACAATTAAAGCCAGATATTATCACTATGGATATAGAAATGCCTGTAATGGATGGTATTGCAGCATTAGAACAAATTATGAAAACAAACCCTACACCTGTTATTATGGTAAGTTCTCTTACTAAAGAGGGTGCAGATGCTACATTAAGAGCATTAGATCTTGGTGCTGTTGATTTTATGACAAAAGATTCTCAATCTTTTGGTGGCACAGATATTGAAAAAGGATTAAAAGAAAAAATAAGAAGGTTTGCAAGAAATAAAGGTATGATGAGGCTTTTAACTACTCCTACATCAACTCACACTTCAACAGCAACACCTTCATTTAAATTACAAAGCACTGCACAGCAGTCTGCATCACAACCAAGTGTTGCAACACCATTTGCTCATTCTGCACATGTAGATGGTTCAAAAAGAGTTGTAGTTAATAAAACTGGTATAAAAAGAGTTGTTGCATTAGGAACATCAACAGGCGGCCCACAGTCATTACAAAAAGTAATACCTTTATTACCTGCTGATTTAGGTGTTCCTGTGGTTATTACACAGCATATGCCACCTAACTTTACTCAATCACTTGCTGCAAGGCTTAATACTTTGTCAAAACTTGAAGTTATTGAAGCACAAGGTAAAGAAAAGTTAGAACCTAATGTGGTATATATTGCAAAAGGTGGCTACCACTTAAAATTTAAAAAAGTGGGCACATCTGTTTATACTGAACTTTCCACAGAACCAAGCAACGTTTTTAATATTCCTGGTGTGGATGTTATGGTGGACTCTATTGCAGAAATATATGGAAAAGAATGCTTAGGCGTTATTATGACAGGTATGGGAAGTGATGGTTGTAAAGGTTTACAAGGTTTGAAAAAAATAGGTGGAACAATCATTGCTCAAAATGAACCATCATGTATAGTGTATGGTATGCCTAGAGCAGTTGTAGATGCAGGTATTGCTGATGAAATTGTTCCTCTTGATGAGATTGCAGCAAGAATTGCATATCATGTTAAATAATTTTAGTGACATATAATGCACTAAAGTAAATAAAATAATTGACTATTTTATAAAAATAATTGTATTATAATAAACGGATATTTATTTTTTAAGTAAATATCCGGTTTTAAAGGTGAGTAATGGCTGATATTTTAAGTCAGGACGAGATAGATGCCCTTTTAAATACAGTATCAGATGATAGTGATACGAGTAGCGATTCAGGGGGTGGGGATGAGTTTGATGATTATGGTGGCCCCGATTTTGTCCCGAAGAAAATTTCTGTATATGATTTTAGACGGCCAGACAGGGTTTCTAAAGAGCAGTTAAGGTCTATAAGAAACTTGCATGATAAGTTTGCTAGAAACTTTAGCTCTAACTTATCCAGCTTTTTAAGAACTATAACAGATATTTCTCTTGTTGGTGTTGACCAAATGACATATGGGGAATTCCTTATGTCGTTACCAGACCCAACTAGCTTTAATATTATATCAATGATACCATTACAAGGTAATGCCGTATTAGAGATTAACCCTTCGCTTATTTTCCCTATTGTAGATAAGCTGTTGGGTGGTCAAGGGTTACCACTTTTTCATGTGCGTGAGCTTACACCACTGGAGATGACTATTATTGATAGTATTATTACATTAATACTAAAAGATTTAGAAGATGTTTGGAAGCAAATTATACCTAATGTTAGGCTTAAAAAAGAATTAAGTGAAAACAGCCCACACGTTATTCAGATTGTTGCACAAAATGAAGTTGTTGTGCTTGTGGTATTTGAAGTTAAATTTGGGGAAGCAACAGGTATGATGAATATATGTCTACCTGCACTTATATTGGAACCTATATTAAATAAAATCAGCTCACAAGACTGGTTAATAGGTGCTAAAAAAGGTAGGTCAGGGGAGTATGAGTCCCGCATATTGGAGCTTTTAGAAAACATTAATGTGCCACTTATTGTAGAGCTTGGTAGAACTAAGTTAAAAATAGGTGTGATTTTAGATTTACAGGAAAATGACACTGTTATACTTAGTAAAAAGGCAAAAAGGCCTTTAAATGTGTATATCAGTAATAAACATAAATTTTTTGGGGCTTTAGGTATTCTTGGTATTAAAAAAGCTATCAAGATAACAAGGGCAACTACGGAGCAGGATGATGAAAGAAGCAGTTAATTTTGTATCAAGCCCTCATTTAGAGAAATATGCAGAGCTGGTATCTTCTACATTTGCATCATCACTTTCTGCCATAAGCTCAAGAACAGTGGAACTTTCAGTTGATGAAGCATATAAATGCGATGGTGATACTCTTTTTGCTGATTATGAAAACGAAACATATGTAGTTTCTAAAGAAGATAACAGTGATTATGAAACTGGGCTTTTGTTTAGAACAAGAGATATTACAAAACTTGCAGACTTTATGCTTGCAGGTGATGGCGAAAGTAAAGATGAAATAGATGATGATACAAAAGATGCTGTTCAAGAAATGACTTCACAGCTTTTAAGTGGTTTAAATGTGCCATTTGAAGAAGCTTTTGGTAAAAAGTTTTCTTTTAAGTGTGAAGATGTTATAAAAAACGCATCCTCATCAGCTTTCCAATGTGCCGAATATTTAGTTATTGATTTAAAAGGCACATTAGACGGTGTAGAAGTTGCATTTAGGTTTTTCTCTGATTCTAGTATTGAAACAAAATTAGGAGCAGAAGAAGATAGTAATTTACTAGATGACGGTGGTATTGAAGCACTGTTAGGTAATGCTGGAATATCTTTTGATGCAGAACCATCATCAAATAGTGGTGGTAATACACCAAAAAATCTTGACTTATTGCTGGATATTGATATACCTATAAGTGTTAGAATGGGTAGTGCTAAATTGTTCTTAAAAGATATTTTAGGGCTTGGGCCAGGAAATATTGTAGAGCTTGAACAAAATGCAGATGACCCTATTGAACTTGCCATAAACGATAAAGTTATTGCAAGAGGGGAAGTTGTTATTGTTGACGGTTACTTTGGCTTTAGAATTAAAGAGATTGTCAGCAAAGCAGAAAGAATTAGGAAATTAAAAGATTAATATATATTTTTTTAATTAAAAATAAAAGGATACTAACCTATATAATATAACGGAGGATTAAATGGGTTACGAACATTCAATAATAACAGTTGATGATTCTTCTACAATGAGAAGAATTATTAAAAACACACTTCAAAAGCTGGGTTTTGAAACAATACTTGAAGCTAATAACGGTGTAGAAGCCTTAGAAGTTATGTCTAAAAATAAAATAGACATGATTGTAACAGACTGGAATATGCCGGAAATGGATGGTTTAACCTTTGTTAAAGCTGTTCGTCAAAAAGATGAATACAAAGATTTACCAATCTTAATGATTACAACAGAAGCAGCTAAAGAAGATATTCTTACAGCTTTACGTAGTGGTGTAAACAACTATGTTGTAAAACCTTTTACCCCTGAAACATTACAAGAAAAGGTATTTAAATTGCTGGATTTATAAAATGAGCGAATTCAAAGACCTGAACGAATTATTGAGTATTGCCCGTAATATTAATGAAGGTAAATACGATGTTGTAGACGTAACAGTTGAACCAGAAAGTGAGTTATACGAGATTGCGCAATATTTCAATGATTCATTAAAAAAATTACAAACTGTTTCATCTGTAATGGAAGGAGCATATAGCGACCTGCCTACTTTTGAAAAAGTGCTTAATGGTGTAATTAATGATTCTAAAAATGCTTCTGAAGATGTATTAGCATTTGTAGATAAAATAAACTTTAATATTGATGATATTAAAGAAAATCTTGAACTTGTTAGGCAGTTTATGACATCAGGGGACTATGCGCGTGCCGGTGGTATGCTTGATAGATTATCAGAGTGTGCCGTTCAAGGTCAGGATATTTGTTGTGATATAGTTTCTTCTTTAGAATTTAAAGAAGTTACTAAATCAAAAATTGATGATAGCATTAAGGTTGTTAATTCTTTAGAAGAACGACTTGCATCAGTATTAATAAAACTTGGTATCAAGCAAAATGTTATTGATGTAGAAGTTTTAGATAAATTTAAAGACACTAAAGAGATATTACAAGATCAGGATTTAGTTGATAAACTCCTTAAAGAATTTGGTGTATAAGGAAAGCAGGTGATATATGAATAATGATGATATGCAGGAATTAGTCCAAGACTTTCTTGTTGAAACAAACGAAATTATAGAAAATTTAGACCACGACCTTGTTGAACTTGAAAGTAACCAAAATGATTTGGAACTTTTAAACAAAATATTCCGTGGTGCTCATACAATGAAGGGGTCTTCTTCATTTTTAGGCTTTAATAAACTAGCTGACCTTACTCACCATGCAGAAGATATATTAAACAAACTTCGTAAAGGTGAAATGGTAGTTACAAGAGAAATCATGGATACATTACTGGAGTTTGTGGATAAAACAAAAGTAATCATCAGTGATATAGAAAACGGAACAGATACAGCAGATGTAGTGCAAGTTATTGAAGATTTAAAACTTGCAAGTGAAGGTAAATTAGTTGCTAAAAAAGGTGCAGCTGCAGCAGCTGCAGCACCTGCTACACAGCAAGCAGCACCAACACCTGCCCCTGCAAAACCACAGCCTCAGGTTGCTGCTCCTAAACACGATGCAAAAAATACAGCTACACAAGTTGAACAAACAATTCGTGTTGATGTTAGTAGGCTTGACTCTCTTGTAAACTTAGTTGGTGAACTTGTTTTAAGTAGAAATAGGCTTTCTCAAATAGCAGGTGAGCTTGAAAATAAATTTGAAAATGAATATCTTGTGGAACAGCTTTTAGATGTTACAAGTGCCATAGGTATGAATACAACTGAATTACAGCTTGCAATTATGAAAACAAGAATGATTGCAATAGGTAAAGTATTTAATAAATTCCCTAGGGTTGTTCGTGATATTGCTCGTGATACAGGTAAAGAAATAGAGTTAATTATTACAGGTGAAGAAACAGAGCTTGATAAACAAGTTATTGAGTCCATAGGCGACCCACTTTTACACATGATAAGAAACTCTTGCGACCACGGTGTGGAAACTCCTGAAGTGCGTGTTGCAAAAGGTAAACCACGTGTAGGGACAGTTCTTTTATCAGCATACCATGAAGGTAACCACGTTGTTATTGAAATTAAAGATGACGGTGCTGGTATGGACCCAAATAAATTAAAAATCAAAGCCATAGAAAAAGGCGTTATTAACAATGATGAAGCCAATAATATGGATGATAAACAAGCATTTTCATTAATTTTTAAAGCAGGTTTTTCAACAGCTGAGAAAATAACTAACATATCAGGACGTGGTGTTGGTATGGACGTTGTTAGAACAAATATTGAAAAATTAAATGGTATTATTTCCATTGATTCTAAAATTGATGAAGGTTCTACATTCTTCTTAAAACTTCCATTAACACTTGCTATTATCCAAGCATTACTTGTAGAAGTAGCAGGTGAAACATTTGCTATACCACTTGCTTCTGTTGTGGAAACAGTTCGTATTACAAATGAAGAAATCCACTCCTTTGAAGGTAGGGAAGTTTTAAAATTAAGAGATAGAGTATTATCTCTTATCCGTTTAGATGAAGCATTTGCTTTAGATGAATTAGAGCAAGAAGAAATATATGTAGTTGTTGTTGCATTAGCAGAAAAACAATTAGGATTTATTGTTGATAAATTAATCGGTCAAGAAGAAATCGTTATTAAATCATTAGGTGAATACTTAGGTGGTAACCCTGGTATTGCTGGTGCTACTATTACAGGTGATGGCCGTGTTCGTTTAATTTTAGATGTGGCAGGTGTAATAGAAGTAGCTCAAAATATGCCAAGACGTATTAGAAACGTTAAAAAATTAGGTGGCAGTAATAAAAGAGCACAAGTGCAGGCTCCTAGTAAAAAAAGCAATGCAATTAGAGTATTAATTTGTGATGATTCATCAACAGATAGAAAAATTGCTAAAAAAGTTTTAGAATCACAAGACTGGATAGAAACAGTGGAAGCACCGTCTGCTAAAGATGCTTTAAATATTCTTGATAGAGATAAAAGCATTGATTTAGTTATAAGTGATATTATGATGCCAGATATGGATGGTTTTAGACTTTCAAGAAGTATAAGAGAAAAAGGTTTTGAAACACCAATTATTGCAGTATCTGCAAGAATGGAACCGTCTGACAGAAAGAAAATAAGTGCTTCTGGAATAAATACTTTTGTTCAAAAGCCTATAAACCAGCAACTTCTTTTGGATAAGATTGATGAGCTTATCTCACAAAAGAGCAGTAACGATTAGTTTTTTAGTCGTTATATTATTAATATTATTAGTTCAGGTTGCTGCTGCAAGGATATATATATATGAAGTTACAACAGCAGCAACCCGTTTTCAAACAGCATCAAAATTGCCACCAGATGCTTTTTTGTATTATAATGGTGGACATGATGTTATATATAACTTAAAAGTATTGGCAACTTATCCCGATGATAAAATGGCACAAGCATTAAAGGATTATAATCTTGAAGAAAATAATAGTAATACTCTTGTTCACAGCCCTGTTCCTAGAAATATCCCCAAAAAACCATACTATTGGTGGAGATAGTATTTTTGCAGCTACATATGAAGAACTTAATATGTATGAAAAATAGAAAATAATTTAACGAAAATAATTACTACTATGACAGTTATGGCACCAGATGAAAATCAGGCAAAAGATAATGTTTACCTAAACGGTTGGACTGTAATTGGAGTAAAACTATTAAAAGAAAGGATAAAAAATACATATACTCTTAATGCTTCAACTGTTGCTACAACTATACCAAAAAATATAGATTTGGAAGATGCTATTGAAATTCCAGAAGAGCCAAAACCTAAAAAAGTAGAAAAAGAAATAGTAGTTTCAAAAGAAAAAGGTAACGAAAAAGTAGCAGATAATTTAAATTTATTACCTGATTCTAAAGATTTAGAATTAATTATGACAATCCATTTTAAACTTGGAGAAGTTGCACCTATTTTTGATGATGAAATATCTAAATTATTTGACAGCTTACCAAAAAATAAACAGTATGTATTATTTGGTAATGCTGATGATGTAAAAGTGGGTAAAAAAGCAACATATGGTAGTAATTATGAACTTTCATATTTAAGAGCAGAACATATAAAAAAACTTCTCAATGAAAAAGGGCATAATGCCGATAGTATGAGAACAGTAGGGTTAGGCACAAGATATCCTCTTGAAAAAAGTGGAAAAATAGGCAGCCTTAAAAACAGACGAGTAGAGATATATGGATTCAGAACGCAAAGCTAGGTATGAACAGTTATATAATATTAAGCTAACAGATTTTTATAATTTTGTTAGTGAAGTTATGGGCGATTTTAATTATTCATTACATAGAACAGTAAAAGATATTGAAAATAAAAGACGTATAGAAATATGGTCATATCAAAGTAGAGAAGACCAGTCAGCAGTGGTATGGATAGAAGTTGTAAAACCTGGAGAAGTGTTAGACCCATATATTACAACTGATGTTTTAAGAACCATGAACGATGAAAACGTAACACGTTTATTCTTTTTCACAAACGGGCAAATGAGCGGAGAAGAAAAAGAAGTATTAGAGGGTTCTAACCACTTTGTATTTGGAACAGATGAAATAGTAGAAACATTAATAGCCATAGAAATGAAACGCTCTATTAAAGTAGTGCGTAAACGTAAAAAAGTGCAAGTGCCGTCAGCTATGGTATTAATTAAAAACTTTTTAAAAGCAAACAGAGTAACACGTAGAGAAATAAAATTAAAAACAAGTGCTGTGCCAGAATTAACAGGGCAGTATTATAAATTAATACGCAGGGTATTAAATGAAATAGATAAAATACCTGATATAAATGATATACCAGCACAAACTCGTGAACGACTAAAAAAAATACAGTATGATTTATTACCAGAACTACTAAAAACACCATATTATACATTTACTTATCAGTTTACATATTTAAGAAATGCACTTTTTTCTTTAGTGGAATACACTATTATATATATAGGTAATGTAATAGAATACGAATCTGAAGATGATATGAAAACAAATAGAGAAGTAATAGAAGAAATAATGAGTAGGTTAGATAGTGTAGATGACCAAATAGCAAATTATAAATCTGACTTAATGTTTAACTCTGAAAAAATAGCACTAAAATTAATTATGAGTGCAGGTTTATTTAGTATAATATCATTATTTATATTAATAGTGCTTAAATTTACAAGATAATAAGCAAAAAATATAAACAATATAAGTAATTATTTTAATAATATTTATTTTTTAAAGTTAAATAAATACTATTATAAAATAAATCATTTCTTTTTCTAATCACAAGTATAAATCCTTTATTCATGTATAAATTAAATAAATATTATACTTTAATTTAAATATAGTAACCGTATAAATTATCAATAGAAAAATAGAGCAAAAAAAGGAAAATAAAGAAAATACTAAATATATAAAATATGTGTTATGCCATATAAAGATAAGAAATAATTAGATATACCGAAAAAGAAAAAAGCCGAATAAATCGGCTTTAAAATTACTTATTTAATTCTTTTTTATGACGTTCTATATATTCCTGTTGAAATTTTTCAACAATTTCAATAGAAACATTAAATTCATCTATAATTCTTCTAACAAGTGCAGCTAATACAGAAAATAGTTCTCTATGTTTTATAAACAACATAACATCTCGTTCTCTACCATCATCTTTACTATATTTAATATTAAAAATATCTTGTAAAATTTTAATATAAATAGATTGAACATAATGCATTAAAATAAAGTAAAAGTCTTTACCTGTAAATTTTTCTGGAATTTTGCTTATTTTTGCAACCATACTATGAACTTTTTCATAATCTTCACCTTCTGGTTCGCCATTTGTTCTAACTAAAATTTGTTCAATTTCAGTGCAAATTTCAAGACCTTCATTACAAATATTAATAATATTATTACAAAACTCATTAGCATGACGAAGTTTATTTAATGTTTCTTTAATTTGTTTTTCTTTTTCTTTAGGTTTAGGATCTTTTAATAATCTTTTAATAGTTTTTGTAGTATTAATATCTTCTTTAATATATTTATCTATTGCTTCTTGAAATGTCATTAAAATTGTTCCATGAATTTTGGCTCCACCTTCTGTGGCATTAATTACAGTTCCTTTATAATTTGCAACATCCCTTTCATAATGAAGTAAAAATTGTTTGTATGCAAGAGTGGTTTTTACTTTTTCTTGATAGTTACCTTCAATCTCTATATAATTTGAGATAATATTTGCTTGCTGTGTTCCATAATGGAAACCTTCAGCGTGAGTTTGTAAATCATCAGTCATAGATAAATCTTGTCCTAATAATATAATAGGATCGCACCCTAAATACTCTAACACTTTAAAGGCCATATTACCAGCAGATGGGCCAATATCTAATATACCTTTTTTAATATTAAGCCAGTCAAAGGTAGCAAAATTTCTATAAACTATGATTTTTTCACCTGGAAAATTAGCATAAGTTTCTGGAACAATTACAGGACATGCTGCTAAATATGAGTCTTTAACATCTTCTTCTGTTAAGCCCTCAAAAAGATAAGATGTTTCAATAATACGTTCCAAAGATGTTACCATATGGGCAGGTGGTAAATTTTTATTTTTTAAGATTTTAACACTACCATCGGCAGCACATATTACAGCTTTTTCTCTTAAACCTTCCAATAAGTGAATATTTTTATTAAGAGATGGGCCAGAAGCCACAACAATACCAGGTTTCCCTTTAAAAACATTTTCTAAATCTAAAATACCAGGATAATCAATAATAGTAGGAATATTTCTTAATGTATATTTAATACCTAGTAAACTATCCAACGGATCATTACCATAAAGAAGTAAAACTTGCTGAATTGCTTCTTTTATTAGCTGTAATGCACTAAGATAATATTCTTTATTAGCTGAAAAACAAAGAGGTTGTTCTAATACGTTTACAGATTTTAAATAGTAGATATTAGAAGTGATATTTAAAAAGTTAAAAATCTGAGGATATGATTCTCTAATATCAGGACTACCACCAACAAAATGAATATTAGGACTAACAAGTAAATCAGAATAACTCACATTTTCAAATGCTATTTTTAAAAGTTCAGGGTCTCTTTCAATAATTAAAACTCTAGCATGTGGATATTGATGAATATATTCAAATACTTCATATCCCATACCAAACCCTAAAAATATAGCTAAATCTGGAAGTCTTAATTTTCTGTTTTTTATATCCATTTCTGCAACACGGTAAGGGTCTATATTATTATAAAAGTTTTTATTAAATTTAATATCAACAAGTGAAGGCATTTTATCTTTTCTTTGAGATGGTGCAACTACATATCTGCCTGTAATTTTTGCATTATCTACAAGTGATGCTAAATGTGGGTTACGTTTTGAAAGTAGTTCAATATTCTTTTTATACGACATATTTTTCTCCCTAATCTATTAAATTAAAATTTATTGGTGTATTTTTTATTATTTTATCTTTTGCTTTTTTGCCTATTATATCCCCTAAATATTTTGGGCTTATTCCCAAATTTGGCCTAAAAGAAGAAATATTACTATAAGAGAAAACTTCTCCTTTTTCAATATCTTTTATTGCATATAAACTTCTCATGAAATGTCTATTTTTTTTAGATAAATCACTTATATTATAACTATTATTACCTATTGAACTTTCAACAAGTCTGATATTATCAATAAATTCTTTCAATTCAAATTCATCTAGTGAAAATTTATTATCAGGAGAATTTATGCTTTTATCTAATATAAAATGTTTTTCAACCATACAAGCTCCTAGAGCAACAGCTGTGGTAGAAACTATATTGTTTAGTGTATGGTCAGAAAGTCCTGTTAATACATTAAAATCTTTTGCCATTTGTTTTATCATAATTAAATTTGCTTCTTCTAGTGGTGCAGGATATGATGAAGTGCATTTTAATAAAATAATATTATTATTTCCTACTTTTCTACATACATTGCAAGCATCCATTATTTCTTCTTTTGTAGCAACCCCTGTTGAAATTATAATAGGTTTTCCAAAAGAAGCAGTATATTCTATTAATGGTAAATCATTTATTTCAAATGAAGCTATTTTATACGCAGGCATATTTAATTTTTCTAAAAAATCCACAGCAGTTTTATCAAATGGAGATGAAAATAAAATAAGCCCTAAATCATTAGCAACTTTTTTTAAGGTTTCATGCCACTGCCATGGAGTATGTGCTTTATCATATAATTCATAATATGATAAACCGTCCCATAAAGTATCTCCTTTAATAATAAACTTATCACTGTTAGAATTAACTGATATTGTATCTGCCCTATATGTTTGTAGTTTTATAGCATCAGCTCCAGCCCTTTTTGCTGCTTCTATGGTTTTAATTGCCGTCTCTAAACTTCCATTATGGTTTGCAGAAAGTTCTGCTACAATGAAAGTTTTATTTTTTCCTATTTCAAAATCAACTATTTTCATTTTAATATTAACTCATATTTTATAATATTATTATTTATTTCAATCTGCTTAAAATTTTGCCCTATAATACATTTTTGGGATATTACATTTTCAACCATTGTTTCCATAATAATTTTTGATAAGTGTAAAACATCTTTTGCATACTGTAAAGAATTACTAAGTAATATTTTACCTACCCCCCCCCGTATTGAATTCAAAAAAGGGTTTTTATAATAGCCAAGATATGCGGTTTTATTGTCTTCTTGTATTTTGTAATGAATAACACCAAGATTATGATTATCATATTGTAGAACATAATATTTATGGTGTTTATTACTTTTTAAGTTATTTATAAATTTTAAATGTTCTTCCAGT
Source organism: uncultured Mucispirillum sp. (assembly GCA_937890655.1). Classification (GTDB taxonomy): domain Bacteria; phylum Chrysiogenota; class Deferribacteres; order Deferribacterales; family Mucispirillaceae; genus Mucispirillum. Next base: position 17,683 of record CALADT010000139.1, read on the forward strand.
GATATTGTATTACTATTGAAAGAATATTTTCTAACTATTTCACTATTACGCCATTTTAATATATCAAAAACTAAATCATTATCGCATTCTGTAAAATCTTTAAATATAATATCCATTAATATCCTTTTTATTTGTATTGTACAGCTTTCCCTTTAATATGGCTCACTAAAGTATCATACCATTTTTCTTCTAAAAGATAATTAAATTTTTCTTTATCTTTAAAATAATGAATAGTGCCTTTATTAGCCTGTTTTGTAGCTTTAATATTATTATTAATTAAATCATTCATATTATTATTAAAAAGTGTTACTATTTCACTAATTAGTCTATCATAACTTGTTTTTAATGTATCATTAACATTATCTTTTACTATTTTTTGTAATAATATATCACCACTATCAAGTCCTTTATCTATATAGTGTATGGTTACACCTTTTGGTGTATCTTCTAAATAGCTCCATAAGTTTGGGTCTGCCCCTTTATTATATGGAAGATATGATATGTGAAGATTAATTATTTTATTTTCCATAGCCTTAATAATATCTTCTGTTATAATGTATCTATAACCAAAACTTATAATAAAATCATATAAAATTGCAGTTTCTTTATTTATTTTATCATTAGTTATTACTGCATTATGACCTTCTTTTTTAATATTATTTATAATAAGGTTACTTTTTTCTCCTAAAAGTAAAATATTCATTATTTTTGCTCTAATAAGTTTTTAGTATAAATCATACCATTTAGTTCAAGGAGTTTTATGGCTTCTTTTATTTCATCTTCATTTGTTTTACATACATACTTTTGATATATATTATTATTTAGTAACTTTAACCATGGTTGAGTTTGAAAAAGATTAACCATTTCTTTATATCCAAAATCGTTACCAAGCATATAAAATATTAAATTCATTAAAGCATAATCTTCATTTGTATCAACAGTAACTCTAATATCAGAATAATTAAAACCGTTTTCTTCAATATAATCTTCTTTTTTAAAGTGGCTATTTTGTCTTATATACCATGTAACATGTTCTCTAATTTTAATATCTTTTTCTTCTTCATTAGTTTTATATAAAGCATCTAAGGAAACCACTTCCACATCAAGCCCGTGGGGAAATGTTCTTTTTTCCACATTAGAAACATAGTCTGCATTAGTATTAATATGTTTTTTTATACAATTTGTAATAATATTATAATCAATACAAGGACAGTCTGCTGTTATTCTAACTATTCTATTTATATTATATTTTTCAGCAGCTTTAATATACCTTAATAAAACATCATCAAGGCTTCCTCTAAAAACTTTAGCACCATATTTTTTTGCTTCTATTTCTGTAATATCATCATCATTTTCCTGGCTTGTGGCAACAATAACATTACCACATGCTTTTTTTGCTCTAGTAATAACATGGCAAAGCATAGTATTATTAGATAAGGCAGGGATATTCATAATTATTTTATCTTTTAAACGAGTAGAAGAACGTCTTGCTTGAATAATAACACCTGTGTTATCCATATATTAACCTTCTACAATATGTTTAATTTTATTTATAACCATATAAACTTCATCATTTTTTAAAGCAGGGTATATAGGCAGAGAAAGTTCTCTTTTATAAAAATTATACGCATTTATAGTGTTTTTATAACTATAACCTAATTTTTCATAATAAGGGTGTTTTGTTACAGGCATATAGTGTATTTGAGTAAAAATATTATTTTCTTTTAATTTATTATATACTTTATCACGCATACTATTATTTTCAAATAAAATAGGAAATAAATGGTATGAGTTTTCTCTATTATTATACTGTTTTTGCATTTGAATATAGGAACAATTTGAAAATTCTTTATAATAGATTTCTGCAATTTCTTTTCTTCTTTTAATAAAATTATCTAATTTATTAAGCTGGCTTATTCCTAAAGCTGCTTGTATATCTGTCATTCTATAATTATACCCTAGCACCTGCATTTCATGATAAACAGGGCTGTCTGTCTTATTAATAAAATTATCTCTATATATTCCATGACTTCTTAAAGCACAACATTTTTTATAAATTTCTTCGTTGTTAGTAAGGATTGCACCACCTTCCCCTGTTGTAATATGTTTTACAGGGTGGAAACTAAAAACTGCAATATCAGAATATTTTAAACTACCTGTTTTATGGTTATTATAACTACTTCCTAACCCATGGCAGGCATCTTCTACCACATATAAATTATGTTTTTCTTTTAGTGTTAAAATATTTTCCATATTACAAGTTAGCCCTGCATAATGAACGGGTGCGATTATTTTTGTTTTATTTGTAATTTGTTCTTCTATTTTTGTATCATCTATTAAAAAATCATCACTATTAATATCTACAAATTTAGGTATTCCATTACAATATAAACAAGCATTTGATGTGGCAGCAAAAGTATTTGCTGTTGTAATTATTTCATCATTATGCTCTAAACCTAAAGCTAAATATGAAATATGTAGAGCAGCAGTGCCAGAAGATAAGGCAACTGCATATTTAGCAGAAGTATATTTTTTTAAAGCATTTTCAAATTCTACAATATAATCACCTTGAGTAATCATATCTGATTGTAACGCTTTAACTACCATATTTATATCATCATTATCAATATACTGCCTGCCATATGATATTTTATCCATATTAT
>CALADT010000140.1 GCA_937890655.1 uncultured Mucispirillum sp.
ATAGACTTATGTAGTGATTTATTGTGTGGGAAGTAATATATGTTTTTTAATTTCATTAAAGCGATTAAATTTATTAATAAATATAACAAAAATAGTATTATATTATTATCAGAAGGTAATACATATTATACCACCAATAAACCTATTATTGATGAACTAATAAAAGAAATAGATGTATTATATATTACATTTGAAAAAAATGATAACTTTTTTTCTTATAACCATAAAAGACTACATGTTATACAACTTGATTATGATTTTTGGGGCAGGCTTTTACTTGCTATGATAAGTGGTAAACTTTTAATTACCACAACACCTAGTATTAATGTTTTATCATTAAAAAAATCCCCTAATATTAAGCATTATTCATATTATATGCACGCACCTGTAGATATTCATTCCTATCAAAAATACTCCTTTGATTATTTTGACAGCATTATTTGTGTGGGTAACTTTCAGAAAATTAGTCTTGAATATTTAGAAAAAATAAGAAATTTAACAAATAAAGAAAAAACTATATTAGGACTACCATATGCTGATTTATATGCAAAAGATAATACATACTGTAATAACGATAAAACTATCTTAATTGCTCCCTCATGGGGAAATAATAATTTTTTAAACTACATTGACTATGATATATTCAATACAGTATTAAGTGCTGGATATAAAGTAATATATAGACCACATCCCATGAGCTTATTAGAAGAAAAAGAACAAATAAATAATATTATTAATAAATACCATAATAATGAAAACTTTACTTATAATAATGACTTTAATAATATTCAAGCTATACGTTCTTCAAATATATTAATTTCATCTATAAGTGGTATAATTCTTGACTATATTCTTTTTCATACTGCAAATGTGCTGCTTATTGATATTCCTGAATATAAAACTAATAATTTAGAAGCATATGATTTAAAACATAATTCTTGGGAAAGTATGGTATATAATGATATATGTATTAAAATAAATAGTGAAGAAGAATTAGTTTTAGCATTACAAATCAATCATACTACAAATCAAGATATTATAAATAAACATAAAAATGAAATAGCTAATTTTGGTCATTCCGCTACTGAAATTTCAAAATTTTTACTAAATAAATATAGGGAACTATAATATGATTAAAACAGCAATTATACTTGCAGCAGGAATGGGTATCCGCATATCAGATATTATCCATAATATTCCTAAATGCTTTATTAATATTGGAGAAAAAACTTTAATTGAGTATTCCATAGAAAAATTAATAGCTTCTGGTATTGAAGAAATTATAATAGGAACAGGTTACGCTGATAATAAATTTAATGATATAATAGATAAATATAAGATTATTAAAACAATAAAAAACTATGATTATGAAAACACTTCAAGTATGGCAACTCTTTTTGCATGCTTGAATAAATGTAATAATGATGCTTTAGTTTTAGAATCTGATTTATTATATGATAGTATTGGATTACATGTTTTAATTAACAGTCCTTACAGTAACCTAATGCTATTATCCGGCGTTACAAATTCTACTGATGAAGTATGGGTTGAAAAAGACAATAATAATTTTTTAAAAAATTTATCAAAAGATAAATCTAAAATAAACAATTTTGCTGGTGAACTAGTTGGCATTACAAAGTTATCAAAAGAATTCCAACAAGAACTAATAAGTCTTTATAACTCTAATGTGGAATTTTATAAAAAACAAGACTATGAGTCTGTTATTGCTGAAGTATCAAAAAAAACAAATTCAAAAGTAAAACTTCATAAAATAGAAAATTATGTATGGTGTGAAATAGATTGTTTACAGCATTTAGACCGTGCGAAAAATTATATTTTCCCATTACTATTGGAAAATGAACAAAACAGAAAAATAAAAAGAAATATTTTATTAAACCCTGGCCCTGCTACAACAACTGATAGTGTAAAATATGCCCAAACCTGTGCCGATATATGCCCTAGAGAAGATGAGTTTGGAAATATTATGAATTATATTTCAAATGAATTATCTCTTATGGTAGGAAATTCTGATGAAATAGAAACAGTTTTATTTGGTGGTTCAGGAACTGCTGCAAATGAAGCAATGATTTCTTCCTGTGTACCTAATAATGCAAAATTACTTGTATTAAATAATGGAGCATATGGTGAAAGATTATCAAAGATTGCATCTATATATAATCTTACTTATGATGAATATAAATCCTCTGAATATGAACCTGTAAATATAGAGCACATAGAAAGTAAATTTAAAACAGGAAAATATACTCATTTTGCAATGGTATACCATGAAACTACTACAGGACTTTTAAACCCTGCACCACAAATATGTAACATTGCCAAACAATATAATGTTATAACAATGATTGATGCTATTAGTGCCTTTGCTGCTATTAATATTGATTTAATAAATGATGGTTTTGATTTTATGACATCTACTTCTAATAAAAATATTCAAGGTATGGCAGGTATTTCTTTTGTATTTTGCAATAAAAATAGTCTTGAAAACATTAAAAACTATCCTATGAAAAATTATTATTTAAATTTATATCAGCAATATGAATATTTTAAAAATACTAAACAAATGCGTTTTACACCACCGGTGCAAACTATTTATGCTCTTCGTCAAGCAATTATAGAAACAAAAATAGAAACTATAGAAAAAAGATATAAACGATATATAGATTGCTATAATGTATTAAAGGAAAGCGTTCAAAAAATTGGTTTACAAATGATTGTAGAAGAACAATATCAGTCAAAACTAATTACTGCAATTATAGAACCACAAAATAGTAAATATAATTTTAACGATTTTCATAATGAAGCATTAAAATTAGGTTTTACCATTTACCCTGGTAAGCTTTCTTGTAAAAATACTTTTAGAATTGCAAATATTGGAGATATTTATCCAAAAGATATGAAAAGGTTTACTGAATTTTTGGAGGAATATTTTTTATTTTTAAAAACATATAATTAATTTAAAAACCACATTATACTATTTTTGATGAAGTTAAATATTTTATATTTATTCTGATACACTATTTTTGTGTTTTATCTTGATTAATATATAATTATCCTATATAATTACTAGTTATAAGTGCAATATAACTTGATATTATATGAGGTATTATATGTCTGAAATTAAATTACAAGCAACATCTGCTGGGCGGGTAGTAAATAATTCTGTAAAAGATATTGATGAAATCTTTATTAATAAATTTGGTCAGAAATGGGCAGACTATAGAAGCAAATGGGATAATGCTTCAAAACTGCAGTCACTAGAAGATTTTCCTTTATTTGTTCGGTTTGAAACACAATTTAAGTGCAACGGATTATGCAAAATGTGCGTTCATGGTAATGAAGATTTAAGAAAAGACTATATGTATCCTGATACTATGCCTATGGATGTTTTTAATAGACTTGTTGATGAGTGTGCCGAACATAACTGCCCTTCCATTGGTATGAGCCAGACAAATGAACCTTTATTAGACCCTTACTTAATAGAAAGAATAGAATATGTTACTAAAAAAGGAATTATGGATATCCATTTAAATACAAATGCTATGCTTTTATCTGAAGAACTATCTAAAAAGATTTTAGATACTGGTGTTACTCGTATTTTATTTAGTGTTGATGCTGTTACTGAAGAAACTTATAATAAAATACGCATAGGTTTAAATTTTAATAGAGTTATAAAAAATATTAACACATTTTTAGAATTAAAGGAAAAAGCAGGTAAGGATTTACCTGTAACAAGAGTAAGCTTTTTATTACAAGAAGATAATAAACATGAATTAGAAGAATTTAAAAAAATATGGGTTAATAAAGTTGACTATGTATCTGTTCAGCGTTATGTTCCTATTTCTCCTTATGATGATAAACGCGCTTATGCTATTGAAGAAGCGCCTATTAGAGGAAAACAAAAATGTTCCTACCCTTATGAATCATTATTTATACATGGTGATGGCACAGTAGTTCCTTGTGCTGCACATAGAGCACGTCATATAAGTGTTGGAAATATATACAATAATACAATACATGAAATATGGCATTCAAAAGGTATGCAGGATTTAAGAGAAGCTCATAAAACTGGTGATTTATCTAATACAAAATTTTGCTCTACTTGTTTATTTTAGGAGTTGTGTATGGAAAAAAAGATTGTTTATGTTCCTATGGCTGCAGATGTTATACATCCTGGCCATTTAAATATATTAAAAATAGCTGCAGATTTAGGAGAAGTTACTGTTGGGCTTTTTACGGATAAAGCTATAGCATCATATAAACGTGTTCCATATTTAAATTATGAACAAAGAAAACAGGTGGTAGAAAGTATAAAGTATGTTAGTAATGTTATACCACAGGAAACTAAAGACTATGAACCAAACCTGCGTTTATTAAAACCGCACTATATGGTGCATGGCAACGACTGGCTTAAAGGTCCATTAAAAGCTGACAGGGATAGAGCTGTTCATATTATGGAAGAATGGGGTGGTAAAATTGTTGAGCCTGAATATACAAAAGATGTATCTTCTACAGGGTTCCATAAAAATAAAAAATTAAACTCTATTATGCCTGAAACAAGACTTGAAAATTTCAAAAAAACACTAGAAACTAAAGAGCAAATCAGAGTTATTGAAGCCCATAACGGCTTGAGTGCTTTAGTTGTGGAAAATGCAGAATATAAGGTAGAAGGTGAAGGTCCTAGATATTTTGATGCTGTTTGGCTTTCTTCACTTACAGATTCTACAGCAAAAGGAAAGCCTGATATTGAATTTGTTGATTTAACTTCTAGAATGAATACTGTAAACGATATACTTGAAGTAACAACTAAACCTATTATTTATGATGGCGATACAGGTTCTGTTACAGAACATTTTGTTTTAACAGTAAAAAGACTTGAAAGGCTTGGTGTATCTGCTGTTATTATAGAAGATAAAACAGGGTTAAAGCGCAATTCTTTATTAGAAACAGACAGCAGTATCCATTTGCAGGCAGATATAGAAGAATTTGCAAATAAAATTAAAGAAGGTAAAAAAGCAAGATGCACTGATTCTTTTATGATATTTGCTAAAATAGAAAGCCTTATTGTAGGTGCTGGTATGGAAGATGCATTAAAACGTGCTAGAGCATATCTTGATGCAGGAGCTGATGGTATTATGATTCATTCAAGACAAAAAGATGGTCAAGAAATACTTGATTTTTGTAAAGAATATGCAAAAATACCTAACAAAAAATATTTAATTGCTGTGCCTACTAACTACCCTTCTCTTTCAGAAGATGATTTAAAAAATGCAGGTGTAAATATTATAATATATGCTAACCAGCTTTTAAGAAGCGCTTATACTGCCATGAAAAATACAGCAGAGACTATTTTACAAAATAAACGTGCACTAGAAGCAGATGAAAATTATATAAAAGCACTTGATTTAGTTAATATTATAAAGGGTAACTAAATGGTTGATACAGCATTATTTGTAGATAATTTACTTAATGATATTAATTTTTTTGCAGGTGTGCCTGATTCATTGTTAAAATATTTCAACTACTGTATTACTGATAAATGTAAACAATCAAATAATAATTTTGTTACTGCAAATGAAGGTGCCGCTGTTGCTTTAGCTACAGGTTATTATCTTGCAAACAAAAAAGCCGGCCTTGTATATATGCAAAATTCGGGGCTTGGTAATGCCTTAAATCCTTTGATTTCATTAACTGACAGCTTTGTATATGGTATCCCTATGGTGCTTATTATTGGTATGCGTGGTAAATTAGGTGAATACGATGAACCACAGCATATAAAACAAGGCATGGTTACAGAAGATTTATTAAAAGTATTACATATCCCGTTTGCCTATCTACCTGATAATACTGAAAAAGCAATAGACACTATGAAATGGGCTTTAAAAACCACATATCAGATTACTTCACCAACAGCAGTTATAGTTAATAAAAACACTTTTTCTGAATATAACAATATAAACCAACTTAATGGCTATACTCTTGAAAGAGAAGAGGCCATAAATACCATTATTGCCACACTTAATAAAACTAAGAATTATCATATAGTTTCTACTACAGGTATGATTTCAAGAGAGTTATATTCATTAAGAGAAAAACTAAACCAAAACCATGAAAAAGATTTTTTAGTGGTAGGTTCAATGGGATATGCTTCCACTATATCTTTAGGAATTGCATTAAGTAAACCACATAAAAAAATAGTATGTTTAGATGGCGATGGCTCCTTTTTAATGCATATGGGTAATAGTGCATTTGCAGGTGTTGCTAATGTGGATAATTTTATACATATTGTATTAAATAACGCTTCTCATGACTCAGTTGGTGGGCAGGCCACTATTGTAGATAAGGTTGACTTAATAGGAATTGCAAAAGCATGTGGTTATAATTTTACATACAGCTGTATTAATCAAGAAATATTGTTATTATCTCTTGAAAATGCAATAAATCAAAAAGGTAAAGTATTTATAGAAGTAAAAGTGCAAAAAAGAACAGATAGTAACTTAGGAAGACCATCTTTAACTCCAAAAGAAAGTAAACAGTTATTTATGGAGCATTTATGATACCATCTATAGAACATGGCGGACTAATTTGGATAACAGGGCTTTCAGGTGCCGGTAAAACTACTCTTGCTAAAGAGCTGGTATCTTTTTTTAATAATAAAGCCATATTAATAGATGGTGATAATATGAGAGAAATACTAGGCACTGTAGATACTAATTACCATAGTAACGGTAGAAAAAACCTTGCTTTTACATATGCAAAACTATGTAATATGCTGGTAAATCAAGGTTTTTTAGTAATTTGTGCTACTATTTCCATGTTTGATGATGTTAGAAACTATAATAGAGAAAATAATAAGTTTTATTTAGAAGTATTTATGGATATATCAAAAGAAGAACTGGTAAAAAGAGACCCTAAAAAACTTTATGCAGACTATAATAATAATAAAATAAATAATATGGCTGGTTTAGATACTAATGTAGAATATCCAAAAAATCCTCATATTATAATTACAGAAGAATATTCTTTGAATACTGCAAAAGATTTAGTTATTAATTATTTAAACAAGGTATAATATGAAATTAATCAAATCTATTAAAGGATTATTAAAATTAAAAAAACATTTACCTGCAGACATTGTTTTTTACAGCGAATCTAAAGCATATTACACTAACTTTAAAGACATTATTAATGAATTAATTAATAAATATAACCAAAAAGTTATATATGTAACTTCAGATTGTAATGATAAAGTATTTAGCATTAAAAACAATAATTTTATTCCTGTTTATATAGAATCAAATACTATTCTTATTGTGTTTTTTAACTACTTAAAATCAAAAGTATTTATTACTACTATGCCTGATATTGATTTATTCCATTTTAAAAGAAGCCCTTATGTTCACAATATGGTATATGTAAACCATTCTATTGTTAGTATGAATATGATATATTTACCTAAAGCATTTGAAAGTTATGACACTATTTTTGCAGTAGGCAGTTACCATGAAAAAGAAATAAGAGAAATGGAACAGGAATATAAAACAAAACAGAAACATATTGTAAAAGTAGGATACCCTGCATTAGATGACTTTATAAGTGGATATAATAGCTATATAGAAAATAATAAAAATAATAGCAGCCATACTACTACAATAACAATAGCACCTAGCTGGCAGGAAAATAATATTATTGATTTATGTATATATGAATTAGTAGATATACTATTACCTTTAGGATATAATATTAAACTAAGGCCGCACCCTATGACTTTAAAATATGAATATAATAAAATAAAAAATATTATAGAACATTATAAACATCAGCCACTTTTTTCTATAGATAACGCTTTAGGTAATTTTGCCTCTTATATGGAAACTGATTTAATGATTACAGACTGGAGCGGAACTGTGTTTAAATATTCTTTTACCACATTAAAACCGGTTGTTTTTATTAACACACCTATAAAAGTAAGAAATGAAAATTATATAAATTACAAAAACCAGCCTGTTTAAATTACATGGCGTAATCAAATAGGAAAATCCTGTGATTTAGATAAATTAAATACTATAAAAGATATGGTAAACGACCTATTAAACGATAATATTTTTAAAGATAAAATTATAGCTTTTAGAAATGAAAATATATATAATATAAATAAAAGCGGTGCAGTCTGTGCTGAATATATAATGGATTATTTAAAAAATAATTAACTCTTATAAACCCTTATTTTTCTTCTATTTCTTCATATTTTAATGATTCTAGTTTATTCATAGAAGATTCCAGTTTATTATTTCTTGTGGTTCTTAAACTATCATATTCTGTGGAAACTCTGCCTATTAAATCACCTAGTTTTGTAAAGCCTTCTGAATATTTTATCCACTCTTTTCTAAAAAGCCCTACTGCTTCCATAAGCATTTTTGCACGCCTTTCTATGGCAAAGTTTTCAGCAGCTTGGCGGATAACTGAAAGAACAGAGATAGTAGTAACAGGGGAACATATCATAATACCTTGTTTTGCTGCGTCATCTAAAACCTGTGGTTCTGTATCAAATATAAAAGAAAATATTTTTTCGTTAGGTATAAACATAATAGCACAATTTACTGTGCCGTTTTCTGGGTCTATATACTCCCTTGTGGCAATAGCTTTTATATGAAGTTTTACATCCTTTATAAAATCTTTTGCATACTTTTCTTTTTCACTATCTAATGCTTCTAAATATTTTCTATAATTATCATATGGGAATTTTACATCCATATTTAATGTGCTACCATTGGGTAATAAAAATGTAAAATCCGGCCTTTTCCCTGTTGATTCTATGGCTTTTTGGCGAATATAGTTTACCCCTTCTTTTAAACCAGCATACGATAATACATCATCTGCCATACGTTCTGCCCACTGACCTCTGCCTTGTTTGGAAGAAAGTGTTTCTTTTAAACCATGGGTAACATTATAAAGTTCAGTTGTTTTTATTCTACTGTCATCTATTATGCTTTTTAGTTCGCCCATTTGCATATTTCTTGACTGTTCCATAGAGTTTATAAGAACAGTTAGTTTTGAAAGCTCACTATTTAGTGCTTCCACTCGTTTTTCTATTACTTCTTTTTGGCCTTTTATTTCGCTGTTTGATATTTCTCGTTCACTTTTTAGTTTATTTGAAAGCATATCAGTTGTTTTAGATAATGTATCAAATGATATTTCTGCAAAATTGCTTTTCATAAGCCGTGCTGCCTCATCCATTGCAGCATTAAACTTATCATCATTATTTTTTGCCATTATTTTATTAATAAAATAAACAATAATAGCACCAAAAAATGTGCCTATAATAAAAGCTATAATAATATATAAAGCAGTATTTTCCATAAACTACCTACCTGCCCTTGCAACCTGCTCTAATGTAACAGATAATATTGTGGATACGCCATACTCCTGCATAGCTACACCGTATATGGAATCTGCAATACTCATAGTATTATGGTTATGGGTAATAAGTATAAACTGTGTCCTTTCTGATAATGCTTTTACCATACCTACATAACGTTCCACGTTAGCATCATCAAGTGGAGCATCTACTTCATCAAGAAAACAAAACGGAGTAGGTTTTTGTAAAAATAAAGCAAATAATAATGTCATAGCAGTAAGTGCTTTTTCTCCACCGGATAAAAGCCCCATATGTTGTAACTTTTTCCCTGGTGGTTGTATATAAATTTCCACACCACTTGTAAGCATATTATCAGGGTCAGTTAATTTAAGTTCTGCCTCTCCGTTACCAAAAAGTATATGGAACACTTCCACAAATTTATCCTTAACAGAGTTATATGTTTCTTGGAACATTCTAACAGTAGCTTCATCTGTTTCATTAATAAAGGCGTTAATATCATCTATTGACCCTTCTAAATCACTTCGTTGGTCTGTTAAAAATGTATAACGTTCTTCTGATTCTTTATAGTCATTTAATGCGTTTAAGTTAATAGGGCCTAATTCATCTAATTTATTTTCTATTTTATTCATTTCTTCCTTAATACGTCTAGGCTCTCTTTCTTTTTCTGCATGTATTAAGTATTCTTCTTTTATATCCTGCCCATATTTTTCCATATATTGAGTGGCACTAGCTTCTAATACAGAAGTAACACCTGCTAACTCTAGTTCATTTTTACGAACTTCGTCATCGACTACTTTAATTTCTGTGTTTAAATCGTCTGCTTCTTTTCTTATACTGTCTATTTTCTCACGCATTTCTTCTAATTTTAAAGCAGAATTTTTTACTTCTTCTTCACAGCTTAACACTTCTTTTTCTAAATATATTAGCTTTTCTTTAAGTTCTTCTAGCTCTGTATTCCAGTTTATGGCATCTACTTTTAAAAGCTGTTCTAAACGTTTTTCATATTTTTCTATATTAGACGTTACTTCATTTTTTATACTACGTTTACTTTCAAGCTCTCTTTTTAATGAGTTTACTTTTTCTTCCTTTTGTGCATACTGTATTTTTATTTCTGTTTGTTCTGATTTTTTTTCTTCTAAATTATCTTTTATATTTTCAAGTTTTTCTTCTAAAATTACCCGTTTATCTTCTAGTTCTATTTGTTTTTGGCTTATATTTTCAATATCATTTTTCAAGTTATTTACTTTATTGCTACTTTCTGCAATATTGTTATTAGCCACTTCAATTTCTTTATCAATAGTTTCTTTGCGTTTGCTTGTGCGTTCTTCTTCTTGGAAAATACTTTTAAACTCAGTTTCTTTCTTTAAAAACTCATCCCTTGATAAGTTATATGCACTTTGTAATTCCTGTTCTTGATTTTTGCTTTTTTCAAGGTTATTTGTAATATAGCCTATAATTTTTTCTTTTTCAAAAATTTCAAGCCCTGTTTTATCTTTTTTAGTTTCGCTTTCTAAAATATTTTCTTTAAGTGATACTATTTGGTAACCTTTATCTTCCTGACCTGCTTTTTTATATATATGGTTATTTAAAAAAATATTTCCAGAAATTTCTTCCACATAGTTATTTGTTAAATAGTGGCGTATTTTTTCCACATCACTTTTAAAAGTAAACCTAACTGATGATTTAAGTTCTGATATTTTTTCAAAAACTTCATTTTTACTATCATCTTTTAATATTAAAACATCGCCTATATCTACAAGGTGCTTATGCTCTAAATCTGCTAATAAATCAATTAAAAGCCCTTCCATATATGGTTTTAAAATAAGGGTTTCATCATTAAAGGAAGAAGCAGCCTCTAACTGTTCTTGGAAAAATGCAATATTATTTTCAAGGCTTTTTATTTCTGCTTGAAGTGATAATATATCATCCTGCTCTTTATTATATTGGTTTTGGTATTCTTTAGTTTTTTCTTTTGCAGTTTGCAGATTTTTTTCATCCTGCATCATTTTAAACTGAATACTTTCAAGCTCCTGTTGGAATGTAGTTTTTTTTGTAATTATTTCATTTAATGATTTTTCTAATGCTTTTTGCTCATATTCTAACCGTCTTACATCCTGCACTGCATGTTCATAAGATGATTCTATTCTTATAAGTTCATTGCGTTTACTTGTTATAATACCAGTATATTCAAGGTAAGAAGAATCTGCCTCTTGAAATTCATCATCTAAAGTTTCTTTTTGGTTTGTAATATCATCAATTATATCAGTTAATTCTTCTAACTTATCACTAACAAATTCTAAAGCATCTCTTGCTGTATCTAACTCATCTGTTAAAACTTCTATTTCATCTGCAGATTTTGAAAGTTTTTCTTTTTCTTGGTTAATGTTTAATATAAGCCCTGCTTTTATATCATCACTTGATAATATTTTTGTTTCAAGTGCTTTAATATCTCCTTCCACATTAGCTTTTAAAGTGGCGTTTTCTATACGTTTTTCTTGTAATGACTCATAAACTGACTGCTGTTCTTTATAGTCGTTATTAGATATATTTTCTAACCGTGCAAGTTCAGCATATTTTGCAAGATATGATTCTAATGTTTTCTTTTTATCAATTAAAAAAGAAGATAATCTGCTACTATCTTGTGCTTTTATATAGTAGGAAGTGCAAAGGTATGACCTTTCTAATGTTTTAAAATTAGCCTGTAATTCTTCATATATTTTTAATTGTTCCACTTGAGAAGATAAAGACTGCATTTGTGTAACAATTTCTTCTATAATATCTGTTACCCTGTCAAGGTTATCTCGCGTTTGCTGTAACCTGCGTTCTGCTTCTTTCTTTTTATCTTTAAACTTTGTAACACCTGCTGTTTCTTCTAAAAAGAACCTTAATTCTTCAGGGCTTGCGTTAATAATTTTATCAACCTTCCCCTGCTCAATAATGGAGATACTTCTAGCACCAAGCCCTGTATCCATAAAAATATCTTTAATATCTTTAAGACGGCATTTTCTGTTATTAATATAATATTCACGTTCGCCGGTTTTATAAAACTTACGTGTAATAGTAATTTCAGAAAATGTTCCATATTTTGCAGCCACAGATTCTTCAATGTCTGATAAAGTTAGCCCAACTTCTGCAAAACCTGCAGCTTTTCTTTTTTGGGAACCGTTAAAAACAATATCTTCCATATCAGCTCCACGCAATTCTTTTGCGTTTTGCTCACCGAAAACCCACCTAACAGCGTCCATAATATTACTTTTACCACTACCGTTAGGGCCTACAATAGCTGTGATTCCGTCTGGAAAATCTACTGTTGTTTTATCTACAAATGACTTAAATCCGTGAAGGTATAATTTATTAAATTTCATAACTTCGTATAATGATAGATTTTTAAAGATTTTTCAAGCATTATTTATAATTTTATAAAGAAAATTTAATATTTACTTGACTATTATATATTATATATATAATTTACCATAAATTAAATAGCATATATAATAAGTTGCATTATGAAAAAATTAGTTTTAGTAATTTTTACTATTTCTATTTGAAATTATGGTTGTGCTGATAATAACCAATGTAGTAGTATTCACAGTGGTAACTGCAGAAATTAAACCACTTGTCTTTACAAACTCAGAAAGAAAAAGAGTAATTTTGCTATCTCTTGCAAAATATAAAAGTAACAGTAAACTTGAACATGGCGTATTTTTTAGTGATGAAAAAACAAATATATGTGCTTTAGAAATAGAATTTATTAGTGATAATTATGCTAATTCTACTTTTTATATAAGAACCGTAGGGGCATCAAGTCATTATGATGATTTTGAAATTCAACTAGAATCAGATAATTTTTAATAAGGAGATAAAATGAAAAAATTTTTAATCATTACAACTTTAATTTTAGCTGTTGGCTGTAATAAAAAAGATACGGAAGCAATATTTACTGAAACAAAAAATGCAGAACCTATAAAAGTGGAAGATAATTCCATAACAATTACATCAAATATTTCTGTTTTAAGAAATGATAATAATTCCAAAGGGTTATTTTTTATAAACGGAGTATTAAAAGATAAAAACCAGACTGTAAAAATTATTTTCCCAGAAAATGTAAACGAAAAAGATTACATTATAAATACAGCTTTTCCAATGAATAACGCTTTTGGTATATCTATTATGCCATTAAAAAAAGATACAGCAGTTCATCCATTTACTATTGAAGCAGTAGATGAAAAAAATAATGTATTCTATAAAGAAAATATTTATATGTTTACTTTAAAAAAGTTATACCCTGTATCTCAAGATGCAAATTTTACACCACTTGATGATGAAAATGTTATAATATTTAATAACAACCATAAAGAAAACTATATAGTATTAAACCAAGTGGAAGATGAGAACCATACAGTATTAGAAAATAATTCATATAACAGCCAAGTGCAATCAGGTTATATGCCTATAACAGAATATGGTTTTGATAATAAACTTTTTAATGGTAGTGTAAAAGTAAACAGTAGTAATGGTTTTACTGTAAATAACAGTGAAAAAGAATTTATTGTTAATAATAACACATTCCCTAACTGTATAAATACTTCTACATTTCACGGTGTATATCCTTGTGCTTTAAAAATTACACATA
>CALADT010000141.1 GCA_937890655.1 uncultured Mucispirillum sp.
CAGGGTCAGACAGAGGGTTCTGTGGATTTAATGCGTCTTGCAGGGCTAAACCATGCGGGAGTAATTTGTGAAATTATGAACGATGATGGCACTATGGCAAGAATGGATGATTTAGAAAAATTTGCAGTTACTCATTCATTAAAAATATTGACTATTGATAATTTAATAGAGTATAGAAAATTAAATGACAACTTAATTGAAAAGGTATCTTCGGCTATACTTCCAACAGAGTATGGCACATTTAATATAGAAGGTTATAGAAATATAGCAGATGGCAAAGAAGCTGTTGCCATAATAAAAGGGGATATTAACGGTGGTAACCCACCACTTGTTAGAGTTCATTCTCAATGTTTAACAGGCGACGGTTTTGCGTCATTACGTTGTGATTGTGGTAACCAGCTACACAGGGCTATGCAAATGATAGAGCATGACGGTAGAGGCGTTATATTATATATGTTTCAAGAAGGTAGAGGAATAGGGCTTTTAAATAAAATAAAAGCATATAAATTGCAAGATGAAGGTTATGACACTGTGGAAGCTAACTTAAAACTAGGTTTTTTAGATGATGAAAGAGATTATTCTTTTGGTGCATACCTTCTAAAAAAACTAGGTATTAGTAAAATGAGGCTTATGTCAAATAACCCTCGTAAATTTCAAGGTTTAAAAGATTATAATCTTGAAATAGTGGAGCGAGTTCCTATCCAATGTGGAATAGGTGATGATAATTTAAAATATATGCAGACTAAAAAACAAAAATTAGGGCATATTATGAGGTATATTATGAATATTTTTGAAGGTAATTTTGATGGTAAAGGGTTAAAAATAGCTATTGTAGCTTCAAGATTTAATGATTTTATTACAAAAGAATTAATAGGTGGTGCAGAAGATACACTTGTGCGTCATAATGTTAATACAAATGATATTGATGTGTATAGAGTTCCGGGAGCATTTGAAATACCAGCAGTATGTAAAGCTGTGGCAGAATCAAAAAAATATGATGCTGTTATCACATTAGGTGCTGTTATAAGAGGCTCTACTCCTCATTTTGATTATGTATCTGCAGAAGTTTCAAAAGGTGTGGCTTCTGTTTCTATGTTATATAATATACCTGTTATATTTGGAGTATTAACAACAGATACAATAGAACAGGCTGTGGAAAGAGCAGGAACAAAAGCGGGTAATAAAGGTAGCGATGCAGCAATGGCAGCATTAGAAATGGTTAATCTTTATAAAGGATTAAAATAATAATGGTAAGAAAAAGAACAAAAGGGCGTGATTATGCTGTTCAGATGTTATATAGTGCAACTGTGGCAGATAACAACCCTGAAGAAACAAAATCATCTTTTCGTTTAGAATATGATAAGGAACTTCCTGAAATATTAAATTTTGCAGATAAACTTTTTGACTGTGCTTATAAAAACAAGGAAAAAGATGAAGAAATTATATCTCAACTAATTTCTAAAAATTGGACTATTGAACGTATAGGTATTATAGAACGTTGTATACTTCGTCTTGGAATATCTGAACTTTTTGATGGTGATGCTCCTTATTATGCTGTTATAGATGACTATGTAACCCTTGCAAAAAATTATGGTGATGAAAGGTCAGCATCTTTTGTTAATGGTTTATTAGAAAATGTAAAAAACAAATTTTCTTTAGAGTTAAATAATGGAAAAAAGTAAAGAATTAATTTATATTGATTTTGGTCAGGTTGATTTAAGTCCTGCAATTATTGATTATGATTTTGAAAATAAAAGACCACGTGGCGGTTCTTGTAGGATAGATTTCTTTTCTCATGGTATGTTATCATACTCTTTAGAGGGTATAGATTTTGATGAAAAAATATATATAAGAAAAGATAATATATTTTTTGAAAACGGTGTATTTTTGCTGGATTTCAAGCAGGTGCAAAATAAACCTGATATTTTATTAGAAATGGTTAAGAATATGAAGTTTAATAAAATTTATATTGAAAATTCAGTGCATTATAATATACTTGATATTGCAAATAAGTTGCAAGATACAGAAATAATACTTATGCAGTTTGGGTGTATGGAAAGTGGAAAGTAATATTTATACTATTAGGATATTATTTTCTTGTAGTAAGGAAGATATTATTATTGTTAATTCCATACTAGATTCTTATGGTGGGTTAGGCTTAATAAGAACTATTAATAAAGATATATGTAAATGTGCTGTTTTTACTACAAATACTGTTTATGAAACCACATTAC
>CALADT010000142.1 GCA_937890655.1 uncultured Mucispirillum sp.
AAAGAAATATTTACTATAAAAAATTATAGTGAATATAGTTTGATTAAGGAGATATATGGAAATGGTTATACAATACAGTTATATAAATATATATTATAAAATAATTTAAAATAATAATAACTGATATTTTTACTAATAAAAAGATATTTTTACAAAGAAAATAAGCATAATTAAAAATTTTAAAAGAAAACATAAATTTATGAGATAATTTTATATAAAAATTAATAAAAGAAATATAAAAGATATAAATATCAATAAAAAAAATAAAACAAATAAAACAAAGCAATAAAAAAGGCAGGGTTTTGCCTGCCTAATATTATTTATTAACAGTATAATCGCCGTTACTAATTCTTTTTTTAATATGTTTTTTAATAGTTTCCCTTTTAGTATTTGGAAGCCTGTCTATAAATAATGTGCCGTCTAAATGGTCTGATTCATGTTGTAATATTCTTGCAAGCCTATCTGTTGCTTCAACAACTTGTTCGTTACCATACCTATCTTGATATTTTACTTTTATATTTAAGTAACGTTTTACAAAAGCAAATTCTCCAGGAATAGAAAGACAACCTTCTTCTTCAATAATTTCTCCGTCTTTTTCTATAAATTCAGGATTAATTATTTCCATAGGGTTTTTACCATCTGGCCCTGTTAAATCATCTAAAACAAAAAAACGTTTAGATACACCAACTTGAGGTGCAGCAAGCCCTATACCTTTTGAAAAATACATTGTTTCAAACATATTATCAAGTAAAGTATGTAATTCATCATTAAATTCTGTAACTTTTTCTGCTTTTAAACGCAGAGTTTCACATGGAAAAGTTTTTATTTCTAATATCATAAATTTACCCTTTTAGTATCCAATCATCAAAATTATTATTATGAAAAAAATTAATAAGAAAATTTTTAAAATGACTAGATACAACTTTATTTTCAAACATACCAGCTGTATGGTTTATATAATCTTCAGCCCTTTTACTAATATTATAATACTTACTATTAGTTTTTTCAAGTTTTTCATATTTTGGTGCATACTTAAATGTAATATGGTTAAGTGAAAGCCCAAATTTGTAAAGCTGTGTTATAAAATCATCTTCCATATAGGTTAAGTCTGTATACCATAAATTATCATGGACTGAAACTATTAAAGAACCAGTGTCTTTATTATATTCATAGGGAGTTGTTACTGCTTTTATATCTTCAGTAACAGCATTATACCAAACTTTATATACATATTTCATTTGGTTAATAACATTATTATTTGTGTTATTAATTATCTGCCCTATTTTCTTCATATAATAGCCTGCTCTCTTTAACTTTTTCAGCTGTATATTCTATTAACTCTTTTGTGCCATTATGGCTTATAGAAGAAATTTTGAAAAGTAATAAATTATTATCTTTTACATATTTATCAAATTCATGCATATTTTCTTCATTACAAGAATCCATTTTTGTAGCAGTAACAATCTCTAACCTGTTTTCAAGGCCTGTATTATAAAGTTTTAATTCCTGCCTTATGGTTTCATATCTTTCTATCATAGATTCTTCGCTTGATGAATCAATAAAATGAAGTAAAATAGAAGTTCTTTCTATATGACGTAAAAACTGTTGGCCTAACCCTGCTCCAAGATGTGCGTTTTCTATTAACCCTGGCATATCTGCAATTACAAAACTACCACCATGACCGTCTTTAATTACTCCTAAATTAGGAGTGAGAGTAGTAAAAGGATAATCAGCTATTTTAGGTTTAGCAGCAGAAACAACTGAGATAAAAGTGGATTTACCTGCATTAGGAAAACCAATTATACCAACATCTGCAAGAAGTTTTAATTCTAGTTCTACTTCTAATTCTTCACCGTCTTTTCCGTCTTCTGCATAACGAGGTGCTCTTTGTTCTGGTGTAGCAAAACACATATTGCCTCTACCGCCTCTGCCACCTTTTGCTACAAGTATTTTTTCTTCATCTTTAGTAATATCAGCAATAATCTCTCCTGTTGTAGCATTTCTAATAATAGTGCCTAAAGGAACAGGAAGTACTAAATCTTCCCCTGATTTACCGTGCATATCACTACCTTTGCCTTTTTCTCCGTCTTCTGCTTTATATATAGACTTATAACGGAAATCCATTAAGGTATGACGTGATTTATCTCCTACAAAATAAATCCCAGCACCATGACCACCATTACCACCATTAGGGCCACCTTTTGGCACATATTTTTCTCTACGAAAACATATAGCGCCATCGCCACCTTTACCTGCTTTTAGTTTAATTGTTGCTGTATCAATAAATTTCATTATATACTCGCTTTATTTAGATATGAAAAAAGCCGGTATAATTTTATACACCGGCTATAACCATAAATTATGGTATATTTACTAAGATGCTTTTTCTTCAATAGTTACAAACTGACCAAGTCTGCCTTTATCTACAAACTTAACATAACCAGCAATTAAAGCAAATAATGTATCGTCTTTACCAATACCTACGCCTTCCCCTGGTTTAAATTTTGTTCCGCGTTGACGAACTATAATATTGCCAGCTTTAACTAACTGACCACCAAATTTTTTAACACCTAATCGTTTAGAGTGGCTATCCCTACCGTTTCTAGAACTACCACCAGCTTTCTTGTGAGCCATTTCTCTCTCCTATCCGTTAATTTTAGTAACTTTTACTTTAGTAAAAGATTGTCTGTGCCCTTGACGTTTACGATAATCTTTTCTTCTTTTCTTTTTGAAAACGTAAACTTTATCAGCACGGCCGTGCTCAAGCACTTCCACTTCGATAGAAGCTCCTTTAATAAACGGTGAACCTGCAGTTTGCTTTTTATCACCTGAAATAAAGAGAACTTCTTCAATTTTATGAGTGGCACCTACTTCAATTTCTAATTTTTCAACATTGAAAATATCGCCTTCTTTTACGGTGTATTGTTTACCACCAGTTTTAATTACTGCGAACATGCAGAACCTCCACCTATTATTAAGGAAAATTAATCTAGCCTAAAAAAACAGCTATGTCAAGTAAAAAAATCAATTATCTTGTAATTTTTTTGTAAAAATCACATTAAATATAACTTTAAGGGGCTGATTATTCCACTAGACTATGATACATTCAATATAATAAGATTTTTATAGTAATTCAAGTAGAATATTTAAATTAAAAACTTTATTTCTTAACTCATAACACATACATAGCAACTTAGATATAAAAAATATTAATTTAAGATAAATTAAGAAACTTTAAATAATTCAACAATCTCATTAGGAGTATTAAAATTTAAATATATTTTATAAATATTGATAAGTTCTTTTTGATATTAGAACTTATTCATATAATATAAAATCTTGCTATTTAATTTATGACTTCTTACTACTTTTTGTGGTATATTCTTTATATCCACTTGAACTTTATCTTCTAAAAATTGCACTGTATGGATTATAAAATACATAATCCATTTTATAATATATTAGGGTATATGTGTTAAGGT
>CALADT010000143.1 GCA_937890655.1 uncultured Mucispirillum sp.
TGGTTATGCTGCAAAAATTGATGAAGTTAGGTTTGAAGGCAATAAAAGGATACCAGAATCAAGAATAAAACCTTATATTTTGAAAGCAGGTGTTGAGTTTAATATAGAAAAATTAAACGACAGTATAAAAAAATTATATTCCACAGGGCTGTTTTTAAGTATTGACGGTGATTTAACAGTTGATGGGGATAAATTTGTTCTTATATATAAACTAGAAGAAATGCCTATTATAGGGAGTATTATTTATAAAGGTAATAAGGAAGTAAAATCTTCTAAATTAAAAGAAGATTTACCACTTAAAACAGGCACAGTTTTTAGTTTTACTAATATAGAGCAAGCACTAAATAAAATAAAAAGTGTATATGAAGAAGAAAACAGGTTTGGCACATCTGTTACATTTAGAGTAGAGCCTAGAACAATTAATAGTGTTGATATTTATTTTGATATAGTAGAAAAACCAAAAGCAAAAATCTATAATATTTACATATACGGTAACGATAATATTACTCGTGATAAAATCATATCAGCTATCCCCACAAAAGAACGTGGGTTTTGGTCTTTTATAACAAGTAGTGGTAAAATATCTCAAGAAATGATGGAAGCAGATAAGGAGCTTATTCGTCTTTTATATTTAGAGCAGGGTTATGCTAAAGTGTCTGTTGGAGAACCAGAACTTGTTTATGAAAAAGAAAACCCAGATAGAGCAAAACTTTATTTTAGGGTAAAAGAAAATGACCAATACTTTGTTAGGTCTATTGATATTGCAGGTAACGAAAAACTTTCAAAAGATGAGCTTTTTAAATATATTACACTAAAAAAGAAAGATGTATTTAACATAAAAAAATATCAAGAAGATATACAACGTCTAACAGAAGCATATACTTCCATAGGTTATGCCTATGCCAATGTTGAACCATTAATAACATTAGATGATGAAACAAAAGAAGTTGATATTACTTATAAAATTGAAGAAAGTTTTCTTGTGCGTATAGGCAGAATTAATATTACAGGTAATACATCCACAAGTGATAGGGTTATAAGACGCCAAATTGATCAAATGGAAGGTGCTTTATATAACAGCAGGCTTATTCGTGAAGCAAAAGCTAACACTATGGGCACAGGTTATTTTGAAAATGTGCAAATAGCAGAAAGAAACATAACTCCTGATGTGGTTGATTTAGATGTTACAGTAAAAGAACAGTCCACAGGAACATTTAGTTTAGGTGCAGCATATTCTACTATTGATGGTTTATTGGGTATGGTGCAACTTTCAAGAAATAACTTTATGGGTTGGGGGCATTCTTTATCATTAAGAGCAGAAATCTCTCAAGAAAGAATGGACTTCTTTTTCAGCTATACAGACCCATGGCTTTTTGACTGGCCGGTTTCTGCAGGGCTTGATATTTTCTCTTTGGAAAGGGAATGGTATGAATATAGCAGATATTCTCTTGGTGGCTCTTTAAGGTTAGGGCATGCTATTATAAAACGTAAACTTTTTATGAATTACAGGCTATCAGCTTATACAGTTGATATTTTTGATATACAAAGTGATGCTTCAAAATATGTATGGGAACAAGCAGGTAGAACAGAAACCCACAGTTTTTCACCGTCTATTATGTGGAACACACTAGATAACCCAATGGACCCAACAAGAGGTAATAAAAGCCAGCTTTATTTTGATTTTGCCGGTTCTTTTTTAGGTGGTGATGCCCACTTCTTTAAAATAGGTGCTGAAACTACGCAGTATTTTCCTGTGGCTTTAAATGGTGCATTAGGATTTATGCTTCACGGGGAAGCAGGGTATATTACATCTATTAAAGAGGGTGCAAAAATACCTATTGATGAAAGGTTCCGTTTAGGTGGTATAAATAGTGTTCGTGGTTTTGATTATGGAGATATTAGCCCATTAGATGAAGACGGTTTACCATATGGTGGAACATCTTATTATCAAGTAAATGCAGAATTTATATTCCCAATAAAACAGGATATTAAATTAAAAGGTGTGTTATTTTTAGATATGGGGCTTGCTTTAGCAGAAAATGAAAGCTGGTTTAAAGAAGAACCACGTTTTAGTGCCGGTGCCGGTTTAAGGTGGGTAACTCCAATGGGGCCATTTAGAGTGGAATGGGGTTATAAATTAAATAGAAGAGCAGATGAAACCCCTTATAAATTTGAATTTTCCATAGGTGGAACATTCTAAAATTATGGTGAAAAAAATATTTTTTTAGTTAAAAACTTGATTTTGAAAGATATTATATGTTATAATACCATTCAAATAAATTATAGGTAATTATATTAGGAGAAAAAAATGAAAAAAATTTTATTACTAACTATGGTTTTTTGTTTTACAGTAGCAGGTTTTTCTTATGCAGAAAGTAAAATCGGTGTTATTGATATTCAAGGGATTATGATGCAATCAAAAGCTGGTGTTAAAGCATCTGGCGAGCTTAAAACATTAGGGGAAAGTGCTGTTAAAAAATTAAAAGCTAAAGAAGCAGAAGTAAAAAAATTAGCAGATGATATTAATAAACAAAAATCTTCTTTATCTCAAACAGCTTTACAAAATAAAAATATAGAGCTTAACAAAAAAAGTTTAGAGCTTGAAAGAATGCAAAAAGATTTACAAACAGAACTTCAAACTCAAGAAGCTATGAAACTAGATGCCATATTTAAAGAATTAGAGCCTGTTGTAAACGATTATGCTAAAGAAAAAGGTTTTGATGTTATTTTTATAAAACAACCTGGAATTATGGCTTATGCTAACCCAGAAGTTGATATTACAAAAGATATTATTTCAAGATTTGACATTAAATGGTCAAAAAAAGGAACTAATTAAAAGGTAATATTATGGCATTACATAAAATAAACGTTAGTTTATCAAATATTGCTAGTTTACTAAAAGGTCAATTACAGGGTGCAGATATTAATATAACAGGTCTTTGCACCCCTGAAGACCAAACTGAAGGCAGCATATGTATAATATCTGCAAAACAAAATACAATTTATGCAAAAGAAGGCAAAGCTGCTGCTTATATCGTTACAGAGGGCTTAACTTTAGAAACAGATAAACCTTTAATTATAGTAAAAGATGCACGTCCTGCCCTTGTTACAATATTAAATTATATTTATCCCGTAGAAAAAATAGAACAATATATTTCTAAATTTGTAGCTATTGATGAAAGTGTTAAATTAGCAGAACCAATTTATATTGATAATTTTGTATCAATATCCAAAAATGTAACCATTGGCAAAAATACAAAAATATACCCAAATGTAGTAATTGGTGAAAATGTTACCATAGGGGAAAATTGTATTATTTACCCAAATGTTACAATATATGAAAATATTACCATAGGTAATAATGTTATTATCCATGCAGGAGCAGTTATAGGGGCTGACGGTTTTGGGTTTATACCAGCAGAAAACCCTATTAAAATACAGCAAAAAGGCACTGTTATTCTTCATGATTATGTGGAAATAGGGGCAAATACATGTATTGATAGAGCAACTATCGGTTCAACAGAAATAGGTTTTGGCACTAAAATAGATGATTTAGTTATGGTGGGCCATAACACCCATTTAGGAAAAGCCTGCTTAATTGCAAGTCAGGTTGGTTTTAGTGGTAGTATTAAAGCTGGGGACTTTATTGTTGCAGGTGGTCAAACAGGCTTTGCTGATCATATAACTATTGCAACAGGTAGTATGTTTGGTGGGCAGACAGGTGTTGCCTCAAGTATTACTAAAAAAGGTAACTATATGGGTTCGCCTTGTATGGAATTTACTAAATATGCAAAATCACATGCAGTATTTCAAGAACTGCCAGAATTAAAACGGAGGGTTAGGGATCTTGGAAAATAGAATAATAGAAATTGATGAAATTAAAACATTATTACCACATAGGTATCCATTTTTACTTGTGGATAGGGTTGTGGAAATTACAGATACGACCATAAAAGGTTATAAAAACGTTACAGTAAACGAAGAATTTTTTAACGGCCATTTTCCTGAATTTCCTGTTATGCCAGGAGTATTAATTATTGAAGCATTAGCACAAATTGCAGGAATATATGCTATTTTAAAAATGAAAGAGGATGGCACTTTTAAAGAAGGTCAAAAAACATTATTTACAGGTATAAATAACGCAAAATTTGCAACTCCTGTTAGGCCGGGGGACAGGCTTGAACTTGAATCTGAATATGTTAAAGATAAAATGGGTATATGGTGGTTTAATGTTACAGCAAAAGTAGACGGTAAAAAAGTAGCAAGTGCAGAAATATCAGCAGCTTTAAGAGTATAATTTTTAGGAGAATATTATGGCTAATATACACCCAAGTGCAGAAGTAGATAAAACAGCAGTAATAGCAGATACAGCAGAAATAGGTAGAAATGCTTATGTAGGGCCACACTGTGTTATTGGTGAAAATGTAAAAATAGGTATGAATGCTATTGTGGAGTGTCATACAGAAATAGGGGATAGAACTATTTTATCGCCTAATGCACATGTAGGTGGAGCACCACAAGATTATTCTTTTAAAAACGAAGATACAAAACTTATAATAGGTAAAGACTGTGTAATTAGAGAGTTTGCACCAATTCACAGAGCTACCACAAAAGAGGACTGGAAAACAGAAATAGGGGACGGTTGCCTTATTATGGCACTATCTCATATAGGCCATGATTGTAAATTTGGTAATAATGTTACTTTAGTTGCCTCTATGATTCCGGGCCATGTTCATGTGGATGATTTTGCTTTAATTTCAGGTTATGCAGCTATTCACCAAGGAGTGCATATTGGCACGATGGCTATGGTTTCAGGTATGAGTAGAATATCTCTTGATGTGCCACCATACTGTATAGCAGCAGACCCTGTAAAGGGCAGAATTGCAGGACTTAATGTTGTAGGCTTAAAAAGACGTGGAGTAAATGCCGAAGCAAGAAGAGAGCTATCAAGAGCTTTAAAAATCTTTTTAAATAGAGCTTATTCTTTAGATGAAGCAAAAGAAAAACTAAAAGAACTAGAACAATTAGATGAAGTAGTAACTTTTAGAAATTTTATAGAAGAATCTTCCCGCAGGGGAATAACAAGGGTTTAACAGGGTATAAATATGTTAAATGTAGGTTTAATAGGACTTGGGAAAATGGGTAAATATCACTTAAATTTATATAGTGATATTAAAGATGTAAAGCTAATGGGAATATGTGATGCAAATAAAGAACTTGTATCAGATATTGCAGAAAAAGTAGGTGTAACAGGTTATACTGATTATAAAGAAATGTTTCCTTATGTGGATGCTATAACTATTGCAGCACCTACAAGGTTTCATTATGAAATAGCAAAAGAGTGTTTACTTGCTGGTAAACATTTACTTGTGGAAAAACCTATTACTACAAATTATGATGAGGCAAAAGAGCTTTTTGATATAGCAATTTCAAAAAACCTTGTATTACATATTGGCCATGTGGAACGTTTTAATGGTGCAGTGCAGGAAATCCGTAAAATTAGTGAAAACCCTAAATTTGTAGAATCAAAACGTGTGGCACAGTTTAACCCTAATTTTAAGGCGGATAGTATTGTTCTTGATTTAATGATACATGATATTGATATTGTTTTAAATTTAGTAAACAGCCCTGTAAAAGCTATTGAGGCTATGGGGTCTAAAGTTTATACAGAACTTGCTGATTTTGCTTCAGTTAATATTGCTTTTGCAAATAATACTGTTGCAAATTTATTTGTTAGTAGAATGAGCCAAATAAAAGAAAGGTATATGACAGTCTATGAAGAAAACGCTTTATATAAATTAGATTTTACCACTCAAGATATTAATATTTATAGGCAGGGTCAAACTCAACAGACAATGAGTGAAACAGAGTTGCGTTATAAAAACGAATTTATTCAAGAACGTTTATTTGTATATAAAGAAAACCCATTAAAAAGTGAAATTATGCACTTTATAAACTGTGTAACAGGTAAAACAAAAAGAACAGTTACAGTAGAACATGATTTAGCATCACTTTTTGTAGCTTTAAAAACTGATGAACTTTTAAGAAAAGGCACATATGGGCAGGTGGAGTTATAAGTTTATAAAAATAACTTATAACAGGTAATTTATGGCTAATAGTAAGCATATTTTTGAAAAAGGCATAATAACAGGCAGAAAACTTTCTAAAATAATGGAAGATAATATAAATTATGGCCTTTATATTGCCTATGGGCTTAATAGAGATGATACAGGGCAATGTGTAGTTGTAAAAAATAAGACTATTATGGCTGTGGAATCTTCTGAAGGTCATATTGATACAATTAAAAGAGGCTGCCACTTATCTAACGGTAAAGCATGTGTTATTATTACAAATAAAAATAATAATGATTGTATAAGTGTAGATATATTGCATATTATGAAAAAACATAAAGGAGTGCTATTAGCATTAGAGTATGGTATTGTTACTGATAATATGGAAGAATTTATAAAATATGCAAAAAAATATAAAATTATTTTATACGTATTTAATAAAGAATAAATATTAAATATAGCAAATAAAGAGGATTAATGGATATAATACTTATAATTTTTATAGCATTAATAGGGCTTTCCTTTGGTAGTTTTATGAATGTATTAATTTTACGTGTGCCTAAAGGTATAAGTATTGTAAAACCTTCCTCCTATTGCCCACAATGTATGGAAGATTTAGCATGGAAAGATAATATTCCATTAATTAGTTATATTTTATTAAAGGGCAAATGTAGGTATTGTAAAAAAGAAATCCCCATAATGTATCCTTTAACTGAGGCTATTACTTCTTTATTATTTGTATCGCTTTATTTAAAGTTTGGTTTAGAATTAGAATTTTTTAAATATATTATTTTTGTATTTTTAGTTTTAACAATATCATTTACAGATATATATACATCAGTTGATGATTTTGAAACAGGTATGATACCAACGGTATATATAGCACTAGGTATATTTGCAGGCCTTGTTTTTGCTTTTATAGACGGCTATTTTGCTTATTATTTAGCAGGAATATCAGCTGGCTATTTAGTGTTATTTTTCCCTGCCTACTTATATTCAAAAATAAGGAAAAAAGAAGGCATGGGCGAAGGTGATTTTTTATTTTTTGCAATGATAGGGGCTTTTACAGGGCTTGGTTCTATTGCATCAATATTAACATTTTCTGCCTTTTTTGGTTTAATAGCAGGTATAGTTATAATTATTTTTACAAAGGATAAAGATTACCCTGTTCCTTTTGCACCAATGCTAGGAGCAGCAGCAATAATTTATATATTTTTTGATGAACTGCTTAACAGTTTTAACTGGGGCAGTTACATTAGTAATTAATCATGTGAGGTGATTTGTGCAGGATATAGCCACTCAATTAGAACTTATAAAAAGAGGAACTGCAGAAATAATATCGGAAGAAGATTTAGTTGCAAAACTAAAGGAAAATAGACCATTAAATGTAAAAGCAGGTTTTGACCCAACAGCACCGGATTTACATTTGGGACATACAGTAGTATTACAGAAAATGAAACATTTTCAAGAACTTGGCCATAATGTTAGTTTTTTAATAGGTGATTTTACCGGTATGATAGGCGATCCAACAGGTAAATCAGAAACTAGAAAACCACTTACAAAAGAACAAGTGCTTGCAAATGCAGAAACATATAAAGAGCAGGTTTTTAAAATATTAGACCCAGAAAAAACTAAAATCTGTTTTAATTCAGCATGGCTTGAGATTTTAACTATGAAAGAAGTGCTTTCATTAATGGGTAAATTTACAGTGGCAAGAATTATAGAACGTGATGATTTCCAAAAACGCTATAAAGCAGGGGAACCTATTGGTATGCACGAATTTATGTATCCTATTATGCAGGGTTTTGATTCTGTTAATATGGATACAGATGTGGAACTTGGTGGCACAGACCAAAAATTTAACCTATTAGTAGGCAGGGATTTATTAAGACAATATGGAAAACAAGCACAAGTTGCCATAACTATGCCTATTATAGAAGGGTTAGACGGCGTTCAAAAAATGAGTAAATCATTGGGTAATTATGTGGGAATATCAGAAAGCCCAAAAGATATGTTTGGAAAACTTATGTCTATTACTGATGAACTTATGTTTAGATATTACACACTACTTAGTGATATGAGTATGCAAGATATAGAGAAAATGAAACATGATATAGAAACAGGGGACTTTCACCCTATGACAGCAAAGAAAAATTTAGCAAAAGAAATCGTTGCAAGATATCACGGCACAAAAGCAGGGGTAGAAGCAGAAGAAGAATTTGTTAGAGTGTTTTCTAATAAAAACATACCAACAGATATAACAGAATATAAAATAAATGGTAACTTTTTAGATATTATTGTGTCATTAAATTTTGCATCATCCAAATCAGAAGCAAGGAGACTTGCAGAACAAGGTGGTATACACTTTGAAAACGAAAAAATATATGATTTAACATTGATACCAGAACACGATGGTATTTTAAAAGTAGGTAAACGTAAGTTTGCAAAACTTGTTAAATAATAGCTTAAATAGAAACTAAACTAATTTTAATATTATTATATAGTTATTTGTAATAATTAAAGCTATGCTTTATATTTATAAGAGTTGTTTAAAATTGTTTTTTATGAGTTTTTATAACTTATAGTTATATAGCTAAATAACTAAAATATATAATATTAATATTATTAATAAATAGCTTATAATAATAAATATAACGCTTTACGTTTGTAAGACTTGTTTAAAATGGTTTGTAAGCATTTTATATTTTATGGTTATAGAGCTAAATAACTAAAACATATAATATTAATATTATTAATAAATTACTTAAAATAATAAATGTAACACTTTACGTTTGTAAGACTTGTTTAAAATGGTTTGTAAGC
>CALADT010000144.1 GCA_937890655.1 uncultured Mucispirillum sp.
TAAGTGTTTTAATAATATCATCAGTTTTATTAATAACTATATCATCGTATTTATGGTTATAGTAAAAAGGGTTAGTGTGTAAAAGAGATATTTCTTTTGGTGCAAAATATAATACAGGAATATGGTAGTTTATAATAAGTTCTTCTAAAAAACTACTTCTTCTATTATTTGTATTTTCAGCATATGAAAAAACAGTAAGTTTTGCATGGTTTATAATTTGGAAAATATAGTCTTTCATTAAGTTTTCCCTGTCAATATATGTAGGAAGTTGCAGGTGATTTCTTATTTCTGTATTAATAAATAAGTCTTTAGTGCTTTTAGGTGGGAACATATCTTCTGTCATAAATGGAATAAAAATCACATCATAATCCATATTTCTTGTTTCTAAAACCCCTGTTACGGCTATTTCTTTTTTTGGTAAGTCAATAGATAGCGAGCTTAATTCTGCAAGTATTAGATATGATGATTCTATGGAAGAAATATCCTCATTAATATTTTTATAAATAATCATTAATTTATCAAGGGATAATATAAAGTCATGGATTATATCTTCTTCTATAATAAGTAACTCTTTTATATTAAAAAGTAGTTGTTTAAATATATTAATAGTTGCTTTTATTGTTTGTTTTTCATCCATTTTTAAAAATATTTTAAAATATTTTTTTATAAAATCAATATTTATTACTTCATCTTTTGTTAAGTATAGTTTACTGTTATCCTGCATATTGTATAGGTTATTAAGCAAGGTAGACGCTTCTTCATTTTGTTGAATATAGCTGTCTGTTAATAGTTGGATTAAGTTATTAATATCTATAACATTACTACTTGATGAATATAAGTTTAATAAATTATTAAGTAAAGTATATGTTCTAGTGGTTGTAGCGTCTTCTCCTGCTGATACATCAAATATATTATAAACATCTAGCTTTATAAAATATGATTTACAGCTACTTTCAGGCATAACTACTGCCATTTTATTAAAAGGTATATTATGTTTTTCATGTAGTTCGTATGCTTTTTTTGTAATAAGTTCAATTTGAGAAATATTTGAATTACATTCATATATTTGCATATTATTTCTATTAAACAGAGGCATATTTTTATCTTTTAGTGATGATGAGTTAAAAAACTTTTCATACTCTTTATGTTGGGAGTGCATTTTGCAGGCATAATTAAAAATAATAATAACATCACTTATTTCGCCAATATTTTTAATAAAAGTAAGCTCATATTTTGTTAAAAACCCGTTTATAAGAAAAATATACCTGTTATATGATTTTATAAAGTTATAGTTAAGGGTAATATTATTATATATTTCCCATTTATCCATATAGTTATCATTATGTATAGCATTAATGTAGCTATTCCATAATTTATCAAGTATTATAATTTGGTTTTCATAGTCTGTATATTTTCCTGCCTTGCTTAATTGTTCAATACTAACCATTTCAGAAAAAAGTTCTCTATAAAACGCAAAAATATTTTTAGCACTTTGGGCAAATGATAAAAAGCTTGAAAAAAATTCTTCGCTTGTGTTTTTAAAAATAGCCGTCTTATCTTTATCAAGTAGCCCATTTACGGCTTTTAATAAATAATAACTTCTTAATTCCTGTGGTAAAATAGGTTTTGTAAACTCCAAAGCAGTATCAAAAACAGTGGATAAGGATAGTATATCAATATATTTAAACCCATAGTTGGCAAGTTTTCTCACATTTCTTTCTGTTGGCACAATAAGGCATGTTTTTTCCTTTTCATTATCATATGCTAGTGATGTATTTATTACATACTCTAGCGTTTTTTTATCTTCTGGAATATACTGACATGTTACCATTTTTTTACTATCCTAAATTTATTTTTGGTTATGTTATATATTTTAAGCGACAAATTAAGACGCACCACATATAACATTATAAAAAATCAGCCTATATAGAAGCTATATAGACTGATATAAGGTTTTTTAATTCATACCCATAAGTTCTAAAAGTTTATTTTCATCAGGTTTTCTGCCCATAAAGTTAATGAAAAGGTTTTGCATAGTATCAGAGCCACCTTTTTCTAATATATTTTCTTTAAAGGCTTTTGCAGTTTTTTCATGAAATACACCGTTTTTGCTAAACAATAAGTAAGCATCAGCAGATAACATTTCTGCCCATTTATAGCTATAATACCCAGCAGAATAGCCTCCACCAAATATATGGCTAAATCCGTTTTCAAAAATAACATAATTAGGTGGAGTAATAACCGCTGTAGATTTTCTAACATCTTGTATTATTTCATGGACTTCTTTATAAGAATAATCTTTTTCATATATAGTTAAATCAAATATTCCAAACTCTAATTGTCTAACTAAAAACATACCAGATTGGAAGTTTTTATTATCAATTAACTTTTTAATTAATTCATCAGGAATAATTTCCCCTGTTTCATAATGGCGGGCAAAAAGTTTTAAAACTTTTTCTTCATAGGAAAAGTTTTCTAAAAACTGTGAAGGAAATTCCACCGCGTCCCATTCCACACCGTTTATACCAGAAACATCAGATTCTAAACATTTAGAAAATAGATGATGTATAGCATGGCCTGCCTCGTGGTAGAGAGTATGCACATCATCATGACGGAGTAATGATGGTTGGCCGTCTTTTGATGGTGGGAAATTAGCAACAATAAAAGCAGTAGGTAATATTTTATTACCTTTGTCATCAATTCTGCCTGTATGCCAGTTATTCATCCAAGCACCACCCCTTTTTTCTGCTCGTGCTTCAAGGTCAATATAAAGTCTTGCAAATGGTTGATTATTACTTTCTAATAAATCATAACATTTTACACTTTCATGCCATATAGGAGTATCTTTTACTTCTTGAAAGTTAATATTAAATAGTTTTTGTAAAAATAGAAAAAGCCCGTTTATAACATTATCTTTTTCAAAATACGGCCTAAACTGTTCGCTGTCAAACCCTAGCACTTCTTTTTTTAATAAGTTAGATAAATAAGCAGTATCGTAGCTTTCTATTTTATCAATATTTTTAGTTTTTGCAAACTCTTGTAGCTCTTTTAATTCTTTTAAGGCATAAGGTTTACCTTTTTCGCTTAAATTTTCTAAAAATTGTAATGCTTCAGTAGCAGAAGGACAGCTCATGGTTTCATTACGCATATCTCTATAATTTTTATAGCCTAAAATATGTGCTTTTTCATATTTTAGTTTTAAAATTTCTTCTATTATATCACTATTATTTTCAGCCCTTGTCATATATGCTTTATATACTTCTTCCCTTAAACTTCTATCGGTGCAGTATGTCATAAAGGCAGTATATGATGGTGCTTGTAATGTAAACTTATAGCCTGCATTAGTTTTAGCAGTATTTTTATCAGTTTCTGGCATATTTTTTATATGGGTATCATCTTTTAATATTATTTCAAACTTATTTGTAGCATCAAGCAAGTTTTTATTAAAGCTATCACTTAATTCTGAAAGCCTTGTATTAATTTCTATTAATCTTTTCTTTTTGCTATCTTCTAAATGAACACCACCTAATTTAAACATTTCAAGCATATCTTTAATAACTTTCTTTTGTTCTTGAGTTAAATTATCTTCTTTTGATATTTCCATAACAGCATTATAAATATCTTTATTTTGACTTATTTCTGAAGAATAAACACTTAAAGCTGGCAGGCATGAAGAAAAAGCCTGTCTTGTTTCTTCGCTATCGCATACAGAGTTTAAGTGGGCAATAGGTGTAAAATAATCATTTAATTTATTATCAAGTTCCATTAAAGGTTTCATAAAGTTTTTATAAGTTTTGTTATTTTGTGCAACAAGTTTTTTTATTTCTTCTTTATTGCTGTTTATAATTGCTTCTACATTTTCTAAAGAGTTGTTTATAGCATCCATTGGGAAATCTTTAAACATTTTTTCACCTCATTTTTAATATATATTATCTATTTTTTTCACTGTAACATTATACATTGTTTCTCTATCTTCTATCATATCCCTTAAATGGTAGTAGGAATAGGGTAGAGATAACACTATGGTAGATGTATTATTATCTTGAGAATCAGTATGTAAACTTGTAACTATTACTTTTGTAGTTAAATCTTTTGCAGCTCTAACAAGTATAATATCTTCATCACTTATGGAATTAATCATAATATTAACCCTTGCACTTTTACCTGTGGGAATATATGGCTCAATTTTTTTGGTAAACGCTTTTGAGCGGGTTAAAAGAGTATCTTTTGCTGTAAAAAATTCTGTTTCGCCAGAAAACTGTAATATGTTGAAAGGGGTTTTATTTTCTAAAGTAAACCCTATTTGAATAAGGTTATCATCACCTATATTTGATTGCACATCTTTTATAATAATATTATTAGCATATTTACGTGTAGCTTTATATTTTTTTTCAATATTATCAAGTTCTTTTGTAACAAGCCTATCCCGTTGCATATCATCTTGAAGTTTTTGTTTTAATATTTTTTTATATTCTTCAATAATCTGTTCTGGGTTTTTGCCGTTTAACCGTTTATATAAATTATCAGCAATTAAAGTTTCATCAGCAGATAAAATATAGCCTGATTTAAAAGCATCAGGAAGCTCCAAAATAATAGGGCCTTTTATATATGAACAAATTGTGTGGTTAATTTGAGTGCATACCATATTTAATTGTTCCTGCATATCATAAAAATCTTTTGCTTGGATAGGCACTTTCATTATATTCACTTTTTCTTTCTTACACCCTGTAAATACGGTTAAAACCATAATAACAAGTAGTATTATCTTTTTCATATACTTCCTCAAAATATTAAATAATTTAAGAATATCTTTATCATAATTATATATGATAAATCAAGTATATTTAAAATAAATTATTATAATCTCTTGACAATATTGTAACTTCTTATTAAATTAACTTTTGGCACTCGCATAGCATGAGTGCTAATAAATATAAAATTATATAAACAGGAGATAAATTTATGGCAGAAAAAATGGAATTTAAAACAGAGGTATCAAGGCTTTTGGATATAGTTATCCATTCACTTTATTCTAATAAGGATATATTTTTAAGGGAGCTTATTTCAAATGCTAGTGATGCAATAGATAAAGTCCGTTATGAAGGGTTGACAAATCAAAGCATATACGAAAACGATACAGACTGGAAAATTAAGCTAACACCTAATAAATCTGCAGGTACATTAACTATATCAGATAACGGTATAGGTATGAACCATGATGAAACAATTTCCACATTAGGCACCATTGCAAATAGTGGCACAAAAGAGTTTATGAAAATGCTTGAAGAAAAAAACGCAAAAGACGCTGTGGAATTAATCGGCCAATTTGGTGTTGGTTTTTATTCTGCTTTTATGGTTGCAGATAAAGTTACAGTTATTACAAAAAAAGCAGGGGAACAAGATGCTGTTAAATGGGAAAGTTCAGCAGACGGTCAGTTTGAAATAGATAAAGCTGTTAAAACAAGCCGTGGAACAGATATTATTCTACATTTAAAAGAAGATGATAAAAAATATCTTGATGAATGGACATTAAGGGATTTAGTTTCTAAATATTCAGACTATATAGAGCACCCAATAGTTATGGATATAGAACGTCCTAAAAAAGATGATGAAGGCAAAGATTTAGAAGAAAAAGAAGTAAAAGAAGAAGTTTTAAACTCTCAAAAAGCAATATGGTTAAGAAGTAAATCAGAAATTACAGAAGAAGAATATAACGAGTTTTATAAACATATTACTCATGATTATTCTGACCCATTACGCACAATCCACTTTAAAGTGGAAGGCACGCAAGAGTTTGCAGGGCTTTTATATATCCCAAAAACAAAACCTTTTGATATTATATATAAAGAATACAAATCAGGGCCTATGCTTTATGTTCGCCGTGTTCAAATTATGGAACACTGTGAGGAGCTTTTCCCACCTTATTTAAGGTTTGTTAAAGGTGTTGTAGAATCTAACGATTTACCACTTAATATATCAAGGGAAATTCTGCAAAACAATAAAATGATAGAAGTAATGCGTAAAAACATTACAAAACGTGTGCTTGATGCATTAACTGACATGAAAAACAAAGAATACGACACATATGTATCATTTTACAAAGAGTTTGGCAGAATATTAAAAGAAGGTTTACATTTTGAATATGAGAAAAAAGAAAATATAGCCGATTTAGTTTTGGCAGAATCTACAAGTGTGGAATCAGGCTATACAACTTTTGCTGACTATATAAGCCGTATGAAAGAAGGTCAGGAAGAAATCTATTATATTTTATCTCCAAGTAAAGCAGAAGCACTTGCTTCTCCTTATATGGAAGGCTTAACAAATAAAGGCTATGAAGTGTTAATATTAACTGATGATATTGATGATATAGTTATTTCAGCATTAAGAGAATATAAAGGTAAAGTGTTTAAATCTGTTGTGAAAGGGGACATTAACTTAACAGAAGAAGAAAAGAAAGAAAAAGAAAAGAAAACAGAAGAATTAAACTCTATTTTATCATTTATGAAAGAGCATTTAAAAGACAAAGTTTCAGAAGTAAGGCTTTCCAGCCGTTTAACAGATAGCCCAGTATGTTTAGTTAGGGGCGATACGGATTTTGACCCATATATGGAACAAGTAATGAAAGCAATGGGACAGGCTTTTATGGCAGGTAAACGCACAATGGAAGTAAACGCAGAGCACCCATTATTTATTAAATTAAATGACCTTTTTAATAAAGATAAAGAAAGCGATGTATTAAAAGAATATATTGACTTGCTTTATGATGAGGCACTTATATTAGAGGGTGCAAAACCTGTTGATGCAGGGCTTTTTGCAAAACGTGTAGCGTCATTAATGATAAAAGGTTTAGAATAATATTCGGGGGCATATAAGCCCCCTTTTTTTATAATATTTTTAATACATTTTGGTTTACAATTCTCCTAATATAGCTACATATTTAAAAATATCTATTTTTCTTTTTATATAACTTATTTTTAATATAAAATATTTTTAAAATCACGTAAGAGTTGACTATTATTTTTTAAATTATGTATTGATTTGTTTAATATGTTATGATAGTTTAGTTTATATACATTATGTAACAATTATATGGTAGTTAATATTT
Source organism: uncultured Mucispirillum sp. (assembly GCA_937890655.1). Taxonomy (GTDB): domain Bacteria; phylum Chrysiogenota; class Deferribacteres; order Deferribacterales; family Mucispirillaceae; genus Mucispirillum. Next base: position 7,106 of record CALADT010000144.1, read on the forward strand.
ATATGTATCTATGTATAAAAATATATGTAAATATTATTAATAATATCTTAAAAACATATAAATTATCTTTTAAAGTGTAATAAATATTTAACTACAAAGGATATTTATAGGAATGCAGTCAAAGAATTCAAAAAGAATGAAAGATGTGTTAGATAAGGGTGCTCTATTATCAGATTTTGATACAGTATCATTACTAGATGCAATGTTAAATGATTTAATTCCATTATCAGAAAATGATTTAGTGAATATAGAAAACGTTAAATCATATAGTGGTTATTATGCATTTAGTGTTCCTATCCCTGTAAACTTAATTAAGGAAGCTGTATCCTTAGCAAAACAAACAGATAATTATTTATCACGTTTAGTGTTAAAATACCCATATATTCAGTTAATAGTAGAATATTGGATAATAAATAAGCTATATGATGTATATAAAAATGATCCAAACATAATAGGTGCAGCAAATCTTGGCAAGGATTATAAATCGTTTAATAATTACCTAAGCTACCATTATTTGCCTTATGAAGAATACGAAACTAACCAAGATAAAATAAGTATGCATGGTTACTCAGCCACTTTTGAATCCATAGCACAGCTTATTTCTCAATTAGATGGTAAGCGATTTAGAACATTATCTTTTAAACCAGAATCAGAGTTTAAGAATTCAAGTAAGGATATATTGTATGATGTAAGTAGTTGGGATTTTGCAGTTAATAAATTATACAGGGAAACAGATTTTACTTTATATGATTTTATTTATGATGTGTTTTATAATGGTATATGTAAAGCACTTCGTGGTTCTTTTAAATCAGATATGATTACAAAATTACTTCCATTATCTAAATCTCACGAGAAAATATTTAGGTATGAAGAAATTAATTTTGAAGCAATGTATGGTAGTGATATTGATAGAGAGCTATTTCCACGTTTAAACAGAAAAGTAACTCGTCTTGCATGTATGTGTCCAAAACTGCAACCAGAAGAAAGTTTAATAGTAAAGAGTGCACCGAACCAATTTATGTATGGGGGCAAGGAATCAAGCTATAATTTTCAAAACGATTATTATAATCCTAAACTTGGTATGGTTTATGATGAGCTTTGGGAAGTTTGTGGAAGGTCAATAGAAAAGGCAAAGGCAAATAAAGATGAAGATGAAGATGATATGGATAATTTACTTGCTGGTGAAGTAGGTTTATATCAGTATTCGTTTTATAGTATGTATCCACGGCCACCATTAAGAGCTTTTCCAGAATATATAAGCGATAAAGACGGTAATATAATTGAAGAAATTGATACTTATAATTTTAAAGAAACGGAAGCAAGGCTTGGCACAAAGTTTTATTATACACATAATTTTCATGTAACAACGCCAGCATTTTATATTTATAGAAAATTATATGGTTATGATTGGGATAGAATATTCACTATAAGGGATGATTTAATGACAGTAACTAATAATTTAGCTGTTCCTAGTTTATATTTCAAATATGCAGGGATACAGTTAATTTTATTGTCTTTTTTAAATTCATATGGGTGGTGTGATGAGTATCTATACTAAACTTTTACCTGAAGATTATTTTGAATTAGAAAAACAATATATCAAACATTGTAAAGCTCCTAATGCCAAAGCTTATACATTTTATTTAGATACATTAAATAATGTAATAATTGGCATAGGTTTTAATATATGTGGCAACCCAAACTGGCTAACATTATTATTGTTATGTAAATTTGGTGATTTAAAGCCAGTAAATGAGTTAAATAAGTATTGCATAAATCCAGTGGAT
>CALADT010000145.1 GCA_937890655.1 uncultured Mucispirillum sp.
CAACGTGGGGAAGAGCCTATTTATTTTGTAAAAAAAAGCGTGCAACGTGCTGAAGAAGAAATAAGGTATTGTAAAGTAGAACCATTTAATGAATACATTGATATAAAAAACTATTTATCATTAAATACTTTTTTTCCTGCTTTTATAGATAAAAATTATTCAACCATAGGCTTAATAGAAGAATTTAATAGTATATTTGAATTTGGGAAAATAGCATCTTGTGATAAAGCACTTCAAATGTGTAGAAGTGTAAAAAGTAAATATGAAATAGATATATTAAAACAGGCAGGGGAAACCCATGCTAATATTATGACAAATATTGTCCCTGAAATATTAAAAGAAGATATAAGCGAAAAAGAAGCAGCAATACTTATTTTTGATGAATTTGTAAAAGCAGGCCATCAAATAATCTGCCGTAACGAAACTTATGGTATGGAATTTCAAACATTAAACGTATCTTTTGGAGAAAGCTCACTTAAAGAATACAAATACGACAGCCCTGTGGGAGTAACAGGTATATATGCAGCAGCACCTTTTTTTGGTAGTAGTAATATATTATTAAAACAAAATGATTTAGTAACAATACCCTCAGTATTTGGCATAAACGGTTATAACTCTGTTGCTACATACTGCTATGCATATAACAGCTTAATAGATTATATAAGACGCCAGCAGGAACATTGTAGTTACTTAAAAGATATAATTGTGGAAATACTTAAACCATATATAACCCCTGCTGAAATTTATGAAACACTAACAGAAAATATACACCCAGAAATACAAGGTATTTTTTTAGGTTTAGGTGATTTATCATTACAAAACTTAGGTAAAGGGGTTGGGCTGACAATAGATGAATACCCTGTTATTAAAAAATCAAACACAACCCCGCTTGCTGAAAATATGGTAGTAACCCTTAGCTTTTTAGCCACTTTAGAAGGCTATGGCACAACAGGTATGCAACATACATACATTGTTACCACAGAAGGTGGCGTATCTATTAATGGTAACGCAAACGAAATAATAGTTGCAGGAAAATATTTATAGGTTCAAATATTATAGCTTTCTTAAATCAAGGCTAATATTTCCCATATTTTTATACTTATACTTAAAATTTCTTATAATAAATTTCCACTTAAAAATGGCATAATACTTGCTCAAAAACTATTAAATAATAAAAAAAATTATTAATAATTTTTGCTGCTTAAAAATAAAGCATAGGCAAAAAGTATCGTATTAATAAGAGATAAGGGGATTATATAATAAAGTTTTCCACAGGTTATGCTTAATCTGTAATGAAAAAAAATGCTTGACAACATAAATACTAGTAATATCAAGGGATTTTTGTAAGTTATTGATAAATAAGGGATTAAAAAATAAAGCTATATTTATCAATAGTTTTTAAGGTTATGTATAAAAATAATTATCCACACCTTATCCACATTGAGAAAAATTTTTAAAGTTAAAATAATGCTAGTAGTTCATTAGGTTTAAGATATAAGTAATTAATACTACATATAAAATTTAATGTTGCATTTTTATAAAAAAAATATATATTGGATTTATTATGATAAAAGTAAAGGAATATAAAACAAGAAAACTTGCTGAGGCTGCTTCATCTTTTTTAATGTCAAAAGGTATAGCTGCTGTTGTAAAAGGTTATGTGGTTGTGCCTGCTGCTTTAAATCATTTAAAACAGGAAAAGGTAGAGCTTATGGTTCCTGACCACCTGTATAATAAAACAATAGAATTACTTTCTTTACATGAACGTAATACAAACGAAGATAATAAAAATAAATGGTGATATAATGACAAAAAAGATGTTTTTAGTTTTAACAATTATTATGGTTTCCACAATGACTTTATCCTGTGCAGGTTCTAAAGTTAGTAAAAACAAGTTTTCACCTTATTATTTTTATACAAATACTAACCAGTATTTATTTGAAATTAGCAGATACGAGTTAAGCCAATATATTACTTTTGACGGCCTTACATATAAAGGTTCTTATTTAGATGATAGGCGTATGACAAAAGAAGATTTAGATGATATAAAAGAAAATAGAAATGTTCAAGCTATCCCTTCTATTGTAGTTCCACAGGTAGGTTTTACAACAGAAAGTATTAATATGAAGCTATACCCTACTCATCACACTATCCACAGGGGAAATAAAAAATTTGATTCAAACCAATATACACGTATGAGTGCTTTTTCACCTGTATTTATTTTACACACTTCAAAAGACGGTGATTTTTATTATATTATGACAGAATTTATGCGTGGGTGGATACCTGCTGATAAAGTAAAAATATATTCTCAAGTGGCTTTTTCTGGAATACAGAAAATGCCGTTTATTAGAGTAATTAAAGATAATACTACAATAGGTAATGTAAAATATGGTATAGGGGATAAAGTGCCTATACTTGAAAAAAATAAAGACAGTGTTGTTTTACTTTCTCCATATGGCACATACGTTACAGCACATATGGATGGTTCTTTTATAATAGGTAATGCTGTTTTTGATGAAAAACTAATGAAAACTATGGCAGAAAGCCAACTTAATAACCCATACGACTGGGGTGGTAAAGATGGTTACAGGGATTGTTCTGCTTATGTAAGGGATTTATGGAGAGTTTTTGGTGCAGATATTCCAAGAAGTTCCGGCCTGCAACGTTTAGTTGGTAAAAAACTTATAGATAAACCAAAATCAAAAGATGAATTTTATACAGTGCTTCGTAATGCAAAACCATATAAAACACTTATCTTTTTTAAAGGCCATGTTATAATGTATGGTGGTATGGAAAATGGCGACTATATTATATACCATGCTGTAAACACTTTAAAAAACGATAAAGGTAAAAAAATAGTGCTTGCAAAAGTAACCAAAAATAAACTTCAAGAAGAAAAATTTACAGAAATATGGCAAAGGGTTACACGAGTTTCAGAGATATCTCCTTTAATATCTCCTGAATTACCAAAAGAGCCGGAGCTTATTGAGATTACAAATATTATGAATAAAATTTCAGAGTTCGGTGGTAATGAGGCAGTAGCAGACTATAAATTAGAAAACAGTAAAACACAGTAAAATATGTAATATGGAGATGTAATACTTAATGTGATAGTATTATTATCTCCACTTTTTAAATTCATTTCAATAAATATTTGCCCTTAAAAAACTAAACAATGTAAAATAATTATTTATTATAATATTACTATAATCCTTTTTATTATAAGTAATGGAAAAGAAATAAAGTAAAAAAATAAACTTATTGCCACATAATAGTTTTTATGATATATTTATAAGAAATTTCTTTGGAGTGTGATATATGTTAGCAAAAGAAGGATATCCCTTTATTTTAAGTGCGTTAGTAGCAGCAATATTATTTTATATTATACCTTGGTATATTTGGGTAACTTTATCTTTATTATTACTTGCATTATTTATATGGTTTTTTAGAGACCCTGAAAGGAATACTCCAATAGAATCTGATATTGCAGTTTCTGCAGCTGACGGTAAAGTTGTGGAAGTGCAAGAAGTGGAGTTTGAAGGGGAAAAATATAAAAAAGTTGGTGTTTTTATGAATGTATTTTCTGTTCATGTTAATAGAACACCAGTTAGTGGCACAGTGGAATCAATAAGACATATTGCAGGTAAATTTGTAAACGCTAGCCGTCCTGATGCTTCTATTATTAATGAAAGAAATATTGTTACATTTAATACAGAATATGGTAAAGTTATTGCTGTTCAGGTGGCAGGGCTTGTGGCTAGAAGAACAGTAAGCTATGTAAAAGAAGGGGATTTAATGGCAACAGGGGATAGGTTCGGTATGATTAAATTTTCTTCAAGGGTGGACCATTACTTTCCTATGAATGCAGAAATTATGGTTAAAGAAGACGATGAAGTTAAAGCAGGCGAATCTATCATTGCAAAATTAACTAAATAAGGGGTTATAATGGGTATATCATCACAGAAAAATACAAAATTACATATGAAATTACAAAATAGAAATATTATATTACCAAATATAATTACAATACTCGGGCTTTTTTGTGGGGTATATTCTATTATGCTTTCTGTTGGAAGTATGAATGTAAAAGGAGATAATTTTGTATTTGCATCATACTTACTACTACTTGCTACTTTTTTTGACGGTATAGACGGTAAAGTTGCAAGAATGGTAAACGGCACAAGTGATTTTGGTGTTCAGCTTGATTCTTTGTGTGATATGGTTTCTTTTGGTGTAGCCCCTGCTGTATTAGTTTATGAATGGTTATTAAAAGGTTTTGGTAAGGCAGGTATTGTTGCAGCTTTCTTTTTTATAGCAAGTGGTGCGTTAAGGCTTGCAAGGTTTAATGTGCAAAGTGGTAAAATAAGTAATGTATTTTTTGTAGGGTTACCTATCCCCGGAGCTGCTGCTTTTATTGCCACAAGTATATTATTTATCCACGAATATAGCCTTGATTTAGAAAAAACTGCACTAGCCTTATTTTTCTTAATAAGCACATATGTGCTTGCCTTTTTAATGGTTAGCACTGTTCCATTTTACAGCTTTAAAAAAATAGGATTTTTAAAAGCACATCCTTTTCAAACATTAGTGCTTGTTCTTATACTTATTTCTGTATTAGTATTATATTTTGAACTTGCAAGTTTCTTATTAATTACTAGCTATATAGTAATAGGTATATTACTTGGTATATTAAAAATATTTAAAGGTAATAAAAAAGAAAACGAAGAAGTAAAAGCATAATATAAATATAACATGGTGAAGTAATGCGTAAATTGATTTTTTTTGATACAACTTTAAGAGATGGGGAGCAGTGTCCTGGCTTTAGTATGAAAAAAGATGAAAAGATACGGCTTGCTTTACAGCTTGAAAAGTTAGGTATTGATGTTATTGAGGCAGGTTTTCCTGCATCCTCCAATGGTGATTTCGAATCAGTAAAAGAAATATCATCACTTATTAAAAATTCAACAGTATGTGGCCTTGCTCGTGCTACAAAATCAGATATTGATGCAGCTGCACTTGCTTTAAAAAATGCAGCTAACCCACGTATTCATACTTTTATTGCAACTTCTGATATCCATATGAAACATAAGCTAAATAAAACTAGGAAAGAAGTAATAGAAATAGCAAAAGAAGCAGTAAGGTATGCAAGAAATAAATGTGATAATGTGGAATTTAGTGCAGAAGATGCTTTAAGAAGTGAACCAGAATTTTTATATGAGATTATAGAATCAGTTATAAAAGAAGGTGCTACAACTATTAACCTGCCAGATACAGTAGGTTATATTATGCCTGATGAAATTTATAATTTATTTAAAGGTGTAAAAGATAACGTTCCAAATATTGATAAAGCAATTTTAAGCACTCATAACCATGACGATTTAGGTATGGGTGTAGCAAATTCCCTTGCTGCTATTAGAGCAGGAGCAGACCAAGTGGAATGCACCATTAACGGCATAGGGGAAAGGGCAGGTAATTCTGCACTTGAAGAAATTTGTATGGCTATTAATGTTAGGAAAGATTTTTATAAAGATATAGAAACATCAATTAATACAACAGAAATATATAAAACAAGCAGAATGATAACGGCCATAACAGGGGTGGAAGTTCAGCCTAATAAAGCAATAGTAGGTAAAAACGCATTTGCCCACGAATCAGGTATTCATCAAGACGGAGTATTAAAAGAAAGGTCTACTTATGAAATAATGACAGCAGAAAGTGTAGGCATAATGAAAAACTCTTTAGTGCTAGGCAAACATTCTGGCAGGGCTGCTTTTAAATCAAGGTTAAAGGAGTTAGGTTATACTCTTGATGAAGAAAGTATAGAAAAAGCCTTTAGTGCTTTTAAGGATTTAGCAGATAAAAAGAAAGATATATATGATGAAGATATTGAAGCAATAATATTAGGTAAATTAAAAGATACAAAAAAATATTATGAGCTTGATTATGTAGGCTTTAATAGTGGTTTATCAATGATAGCCACAACCACATTAAGGCTTAAAAAAGATGATAATACAATACTTATTGATTCTTCCACAGGGGAAGGGCCTGTTGATGCTGCATTTAAAGCAGTGGAAAGGATATCAGGCAAAACAGGAAGATTAAAAAATTATAAAATAAACGCAGTAACTCAAGGAAAAGACGCACAAGGGGAAGTAACAGTGATTGCAGAGTTTGAAAATTCTGGTATTGACGTGTTAGGTAAAGGATATTCCCAAGATGTGTTAGTGGCATCAGTAGAAGCATATATTGATGCTTTAAATAATTATTTAAGCATAAAAGAAAATTAATATATACGACATTTATTGACGTTTTAAAATAATAAAAATAGCCATTGTGGAGGATAAATGGACAGCGATAAAAAGAAAGCCTTAGAATTAGCATTAGGTAAAATAGAAAAAGATTTTGGTAAAGGCTCATTAATGAGATTAGGAGATAAACCGGAAGATAAAATCCCTGTAATACCAACAGGTGCATTATCATTAGATGTGGCTTTGGGTATAGGTGGTGTGCCTAGAGGCAGAATTATTGAAATATATGGGGCAGAATCAAGTGGTAAAACAACTATTGCATTACATATAATAGCAGAAGCACAAAAAATGGGTGGTGTAGCAGCATTTATAGATGCAGAACACGCTCTTGACCCTACGTATGCAGCAGCAATAGGTGTAGATACTGATAATTTACTTGTATCTCAACCAGATAACGGTGAATCAGCATTAGAAATAACAGAAACATTAGTAAGAAGTGGTGCGATAGATGTAATAGTGGTGGACTCTGTGGCAGCATTAACACCAAAAGCAGAAATAGAAGGGGATATGGGGGACTCCCATATGGGTTTACAAGCAAGGCTTATGAGTCAGGCTTTAAGGAAATTAACTGCTATTGTAAATAAATCAAGAACTTGTTTAATATTTATTAACCAAACAAGGATGAAGCTAGGTGTAATGTTTGGTAACCCAGAAACTACAACAGGTGGTAACGCATTAAAATTTTACGCATCAGTTAGAATGGAAGTTAAAAAAGGCAATCAGGTAAAAGAAAAAGAAGAAGTTATTGCAAATAAAGTAAATGTTAAAGTTGTAAAAAATAAAATGTCGCCGCCATTTAAAAAGGCAGAATTTGATGTTTTATTTGGTAAAGGTATTTCCAACGAAAGTATTATTCTTGGTATGGGTGTAGAAGCAGGAATAGTGCAAAAATCAGGGGCATGGTTCTCTATGGGGGATACAAAACTTGGTCAAGGGGAAGTAAACGCAAGGTTATATTTTGAGCAAAACCCAGAAGTAGCAAAATCTGTGGAAAAACAACTACGTAAAAAATATAATATAGAACTAGAACAAGATAAAGAAACAAGCGAACAAAAACCAACGAAAAAAGCTGAAACAGAGATATAATGCAATTAAAAGAACAATATTGTAAAATCGATAATTCATTTATGTTATATTGTAATTCAGTATTAAATAGAAATATTTTATCTGAAAATAGTGTGGATTTATATATTACTTCTCCACCATATAATGTTGGAATAGAGTATGCTTCTATAAAAGATGATAATCAATATTCTAATTATTTATCATTTACAAAAGAGTGGCTAGATAATTGTTTTTATTGGGCAAAAGAAAGTGGCAGATTATGTTTAAATATTCCTTTAGATAAAAACAAAGGTGGTGTGCAAAGCGTTGGTGCAGATATAATTAATATTGCTAAATCTGTTGGATGGAAATATCACACAACTATTATTTGGAATGAAAGTAATATTTCAAGAAGAACAGCATGGGGAAGTTGGATGAGTGCATCAGCACCATATGTTATAGCACCAGTTGAATTAATAGTAGTTTTTTATAAAGATGTATGGAAAAAGAAACATAAAGGAAATAATGATATTACTAAAAGTGAATTTTTAGAGTGGACAAATGGTTTATGGTCTTTTAATGGTGAATCTAAAAAAAGAATTGGACACCCAGCTCCATATCCCAGAGAATTACCTAAAAGATGTATAAAATTATTTAGTTACATTGGAGATACTATTTGCGATCCATTTACAGGTAGTGGAACAACAATGATAGAATCCGTATTAAATAAAAGAAATTTTATAGGAATTGAAATTGATAATACTTATTGTGAATTGGCAATGGAACGATTAAATAAGATTATAAATGAGGGTAAATAAATGAGTAAAAAACTTACTCAAATGGAATTAGTTAAACAATATTTTATACAAAATCCTAATAGAGATATACAACACCCAGAAGTTGTAGATTGGGTAACGCAAGAATGGCAAAAAATTACAGGGAATGTATTTAGAGACCCCGATAGAATGATTAGAAAATTATCTCAAATGGGATTTTTAATTAAAATTGAAAAAGGAGTGTATAGATATGATCCTGATTATGCACACCAAAGAAATGATTTAGAAGATTTCACACAAAAACAAAAAAAAGAAATTTTAAAAAGAGATGGATATAAATGTGTAATTTGTGGAATGGGTTTAGAAAATGGAGTTGAATTACACATAGACCATATCAAACCAAAAGATTTAGGAGGTAGAGCAACCTTAGAAAATGGACAGACACTATGTGCTAGACATAACTTTTTAAAGAAGAATTTAAAACAAACAGAAACAGGAAAGAAAATGTTTATTAAAATGTTAGAAAGCGTAAAAACTACAAATGATTATGAATTAAGGGCATTTTTAGAAGAAGTGTTAAGTGTGTACGAAAAACATAATATTAATGGCCACATAATTTGGAAAAAAGAAACAGAATAATGGCATCAAACAGTATAAGTTATGCTTATAAACTGCTTAGTATGAGAGATTATTTTAGGCAGGAGCTATTTGATAAAATAGAAAAAAAATACGGCATAATTGAGGCTGAAAAAGTTATACAAGAAATGGAAAATATGGGCTATATTAATGATGAAAGAACTGCTTATAACTATGTTAGAAGTAAGTTAAAATCAGGCTATGGCCCTTATTATATATCAAATAAACTATACCTTATAGGGTGTCAAAAGGATATATCTTTTATAGATTATGTAGCAGAAAAGGAAGATATAGATTACAGCTTATATATAAAAAAATATATGGTGCGTTATGTAAAAGAAAATAGTGATGACCCTTATAAAGATTATGTAAAATGTATAAACTTTTTAAAAAATAAAGGTTATTCACCAAGTTATGTAATGACAATAATAAAAAAAGAGGATTTTGAATAATGAAAGTAATATTCTTAAAAAATGTAAAAGGTGTTGCCAACGAAGGCGATATAAAAGAAGTGAAAGAAGGTTATGCAAAAAACTTTTTATTTAAACAAAAATTAGCACTAGAGGCTACCCCTGCAAATATGAAAGCCCATGAAGAAAAACTAGAGTCATTAAAAGAGCAGGAAAATTTAAAAATAGCAGAAGCAAAAGCACTAGGAGAAAAGTTAAAAACTACGAAAGTAGAGTTTAATTTAAAAGCAGGAGATACAGGCAGGCTTTATGGTGCTGTTACAGGCCAAGAGATATCTGAAGCATTAGGTAAAATGGGTATCCCTTTAGAAAAAAAATTACTTGATATGAAAGAGCCTATTAAAGAGGCCGGCACTCACAGTGTGAAAGTTAATATTTATAAAGATATTAAAAGCCAGTTGACTGTTATTGTTAATGCTGTAAGTTAAAGGTAATATTAATGGATAATAATTCAGTAAAAGTTTCCCCAAATAGTTTAGAGGCAGAACAGGCAGTTATTGCATCTATGTTAATAGATAACAATATTGCTGAAGAAATAATAAACGCATTAAAGCCGGAAGATTTTTATTTTCCAGCCCATAAACATATACTCACTGCACTAAACAATTTAAATAAAAGGGGACTTCCGCTGGATTTAATCACACTTCATACAGAATTAACAGATATTAATTTAATAGAAAAAGCAGGTGGTATAGAATATTTATCTGAGCTTGTAAATACTGTTCCAAACGCAGCAAATGCAGATAAATATCTTGATATTTTAAAAGAAAAAACAATATTAAGAAGTTTAATAACAGCAGGAAGTGATATTACATCCTTAGGGTATGAAGTTTCTCAAGATGTGGAATCATTAATAGATAAAGCACAAAATATCACATCAAATTTAGGGGATGGAACAGGGTTAAGACGTTTTGTTGTGCATATTTCAAAAGTCCTTGAAAGCCACCAAGAAATGTTAAATAAAATCCAAGAAGAAAACAAAAACAATAGTAACAATAAAGATATTACAGGTGTTCCGTCAGGTTTTGAAGCACTGGATAAATTAACAAACGGTTTCCAAAAATCAGACTTAATTATTACAGCAGGCAGACCAGGAATGGGTAAAACAGCTTTTGGGTTAAGTGTATTATTAAATGCAGCACAAGCTGGCAAACATTGTGCTTTTTTCTCCCTTGAAATGAGTTCAGAACAGCTTGTAAAAAGGCTAATATCGGCTGTAGCACATATTGGGCAAAAAACATTAAGAACAGGTAATTTTACTTCAGAAGAAATAGAAAAATACCTTGCTGCAAACAATGTGTTAGATAAACTTCCTATATATTTAGATGATACACCCTTTATAACAGTAAACCAAATAAAAGCAAAATGTAGAAAGCTATATAACGCAGGGGAACTAGATATTATATTTGTAGACTATTTGCAGATAATGGGATACAGCAAACATTTACAAAACAGAGAACAGCAGATTTCAGAAATATCACGTTCTTTAAAAGCTATGGCAAAAGAGTTTAATGTGCCTGTTATTGCACTGGCACAGGTAAACAGGAATGTGGAAAAATCAGATAATAAAAGGCCACGTCTTTCAGATTTAAGGGAATCTGGTGCCATAGAGCAGGATGCAGATATTATTATGTTTTTATATAGGGATAAAGTATATAATCCGGATACAGCATATAAAAACGTAGCAGAAATAATCATAGAAAAACACAGAAATGGGGAGCAAGGCACAGCCTATGTAGAATTTCATGCAGCATATACCCATTTTGATAAAGATGTTCTGGTAAATCAGCAGGAAATGGACGCTCTTGCAAGGGCAAGTGTTAAAAAAGTAAAATCATCAACAGGCAGAAAAACAAGTGCAACAAAACAAGATAGCTCACTTGCTTATGGTGAAATATTAGAATAATAGTATAAATATAATATTATCAATTTTATATTTAATGTATTAAATAAATAACTTATAAAGCTTTAAAATATTCCTTATAAAAAAATCATATAAAACCTTGTTATTTCTAAAGGGAATTAAATAATTTCTTTTATAAAAAAAGTTAATCACAATAATTTTATTTAATATTTAATATCTAATGTAACACATTAATAGTATAATATTATTTTTAATAAATCATTTATGTTATTATCCTTATTAAATAAAGCAAGATAATTTTTTTGTAAAAATAATTCCCTATTTAAGTCGATTTTATTAAGTTCATCATTTTATATATGACTAAAAAGATTTGTTAAAAAATCATTTCTTCCTTTAAGGTCAGTATATTCTTTTGTTATATAACTTAAACCATTATTATCTAAATATAATTGTTGTTCTGATTTAATAAATGAAGAATAATCATTACGTAAACTATCTAATGATAAATGGTTTTTTATAGCATATATATAAGCACTTTTTATATTACCTTTAGATCCATAACGATTTAATAATTCATTATAATCACTTTCTGAAGAAAAACTTATAATTTTTTAAGGAAGTTATGAATTTAATAGTAATTTATTTAAAAAACACAAATATATTTTCATAAGAAATGAGTATATAGAAAATTTTATACAATATAATAAAAAGAATTATAAGTGATTATATGTTTATTAATATTATAAATTCATATCTTTTAGTCGTGTGCATGCTTTTTTATATTTTAAATTACATGCTTTTTTGTAATATATTATAGCTTTATCTATATTTGGGTTAACCTTAAAGCCATTTTCATAAATAACCCCTAAACTAAAACAGCCAAAACCGTCCTGCTGAGTGCAGGCTTTTTCAAAAAATTTAGCTGCATTTTTATAGTTTTGTTTAAGTGGGGAGCCTTTATAGTAAATATAGCCTAAATATGCACAACCTTTGGCGATTTTATTATCACAAGCTGTTTTAAAAAGTGGTATGGATTTTTTTTGTTGAGCTTTATCTTTATCATTTAAAAAAATATTGCCTAGAAAAACGCATGATTCATATATATGATTATTACATGCCTTTTCATAGGTTGTAACAGCAGAAAGAATAAGCCCGTTATCTTCCATAAGCTGTCCTGCATAAAAGCATGCTAAATAATCATTATTACTACACCTTGTTTCTAGTGAATTAATATTATCCATATGTTTAGTTTGTTCTGCATAGGAATAATTTGTAGTAAGCAGTAAAAATATAAAAAATAAAGGTATTAATTTTTGTAACATAATATATACTATACTACTAAATATATAATAATGGAAGTATAAAATAAAAAAATTAATACAAAAATAATATACATAAATCATATAGCCATATAAATATCTTAAATTTAATAATAGCATTTTTAAAAAAAGTATGTCATAATGGATAAATATTATAAAAAGAGAGGTATAGCAATATGCCTAAAGTTGTATATGGGTTTAGGAAAGGCCAAAGGCTTGATTTTCGTAATGTTAATGAGTTAGATAGGCCTGAAACTCCCTTTTTATTTGATGATGAAGTTCAGGGTTACCCTGTAAAGCTTGTTATAAGTTGGCATGGTTTTTTAGTTTATGATGAAAATGCAGATATTGCTGCTGCCATGTGTAATTTTATGCGTTATGTTAGCGAGCATGGTTGTTGTGGCAGGTGTATTCCTGGAAAAAATGGCACCACTCATTTAGCTGATATTATGGAAGAATTACGTAATGACCCAGAAATGAAACGTATGCAGGAAGCTATTGATTTAGCTGATAGCATTCAAGCCACATCAAAATGTTCATTTGCTCCATCATCTGTTAGTATTGTTAAATCTTTTTTATTAGAATATCCTGAAAAATTACATGAAAATAAAGACGCTCCTAAAGTAAAATATCATTTTCATATGTCTGCCCCTTGCACATCTGCATGCCCTGCACATATACAGATTCCTGAATTTATAGACGAGTTACGAACAAAACGGTTTTTACCGGCCTTATCTATTATAAGGGAACATATGCCACTTGCTGGTTTATGTGGCAGAGTATGTCCTCACCCTTGTGAAAAAGTGTGTAGACGTGGAGAAGTTGATGAACCTATTAATATAATGAATTTAAAACAGTCTGCTTGGAATTATGAATATTATAGAAACCAAATGATAAATCTTCCTGAAAAAAAACCTGCAACAAATAAAACATGTGCCATAATTGGGGCAGGGCCTGCGGGGTTGACTGCTGCATATTACCTTGCATTAATGGGGCATAAAGTAGAAGTTTTTGATAGAATGATGGAACCAGGAGGAATGACAGCAGCAGGCATACCGGATTTTAGAGAGCCTAGAGAACATTTAGCATATGAAGCAAATATTATACGTAGTTTAGGAGTTAATATCCACTACGGAAAAGAGTTAGGCAAGGAGATAACATTAGATTACCTTAAAAATACATATGATTCCACATTACTTGCCATAGGTAACTGGTTACCACAGGATTCTCGTATATCTAATATGGAAAATATTCAAGGGGTATATAACGGTATTGATTATCTTGAAAAAATATCCCGCCATGAAAAGTTATTTGAAAATAAGAAAGTTATAATAGTAGGTGGTGGTAATACGGCTATTGACTGTGCAAGAACAGCTTTGCGTTTTGGTAACAGTGTAACCATTGTGTATAGGAGAACAAGGGAAGAAATGCCTGCTGAAGATTATGAGATACAAGATGCAATAGATGAAGGAGTAAACATAATATTTTTAGCAGCACCTTTTGAAGCAGTAAGCGAAAATGGTAAACTAACAGGTATAAAATGCCATAAAATGCGTTTAGGTTGCGAAGATGCGTCAGGCAGAAGAAGTCCTGAAATTATCCCAAATGATGATTTTATTATTGAATGTGATTACTTAATACCTGCCATTGGCCAAAAAACTAATATTGATTTTAATAATGAAAAAATAAAGCTAGAAGTTACAAAATGGAATACTATTGTGTGCCATAAATACCATTTTACCACATCAATAGAAAGTATTTTTGCAGCAGGGGACTGTATTGACGGCAACGGTAATACGGTAGTCCGTGCAGTAGGGGACGGCAAAAAAGCAGCTTTAATGATGGATAGATATATGATGACAGGAAAACCATATTTAGAGCCCTCTGAAGTTATGGAACGTTATTTATATGAAAATAATATATTTAGTTATGGTGAGTCGCCGGAACCACCACGACCAATTATTAATAGATATGAGGCAGAGAAACTGCCAGTAGAACAACGAATTACTTCATTTGTGGAAGTGGAACAGCCTTTTGATGAACAAACTGCTGCTTTAGAAGCAAGGCGTTGTTTAAGATGTATGCGTGTGGGAATGTTTGCAACAGGGGAAAAGTAAATGGATAGAACAATTACTATTAATAATAATAAATATAGTTTTAAAGAAGGGGATACTATACTTTCCATTGCTGAAAGAAACGGTATATATATACCAGTATTATGTTATTTAAAAGATATTGCAGAAACAGGAGCATGTAGAATATGCCTTGTGGAAGTGGAAGGAGTGCCACAACCTGTTGCCTCTTGTTCGGCTTTTGCAGTAGATGGTATGGTAGTATCTACTGATACAGAAGAAGTAAAAAAACATAGAAAAAAAGCACTTGAGTTTATATTATTAAAGCACCCATTAAAATGTGGAATCTGTGAAAACGCTGAAGACTGTATGTTACGTGATTTAGCAAAAGAAATGGGTATAAGTGAAGAAGATATAACAGAACATGAACGTATGGAAGAAACACCATTACAAGATTGGAATATGTTAATGTATGATAAAGATTCTTGTGTGTTATGTATGAGATGTGTAAATGTATGTAGAGATGTGGCAGGCTGTGATGCCATAGATATATTTGCACGAGGAAATAACGCCCATGTGGAACCTGTTGAAAACCCATTAAATTGTGATTTTTGTGGTATATGTGTGGATACTTGCCCTGTTGGTGCCATAAAAGATAAACCTTTTACAGAGTCATTAAAAGTATGGGAGCTTGATTATGTAAATACAACTTGTAGTTTTTGCCCTGTTGGTTGTAAAATAAATTATGGTATAACTCAAAACCAAATACACAGAACAAGGCTTTCTAGTGATAATTATATTTGTTCTAAAGGCCGTTATGGTTTTAAATTTATAGCAAGTAGTAAAAGGGTAAAAACTCCACTTATAAAATATGGGGATACTTTCCGTAAAGCTGACTGGCATGAAGCAATGGATAGTATATATAAAGGTTTAACAACTTACGGGGCAGAAAACAGCCTAATAGTGGCAGGTGGTTTACTTTCCAATGAAGAATTATATACATATAAACAGTTAGCTTTAAAAACGGGTATGATGTTTTTAACAGAAGCAGAAATATATTTTGGAGAATTTGCAAGGAAATTTAAGGAAAAATTTGGCCATTATGAAAGTGTAGGCACATTAAAAGAAGTGGAAAACTCTGATGTTATATTTATTATAGGGGCAGATTTTGCACGGGAAAACGTTGGTGTAAAATGGAGTGTTATGAAGGCTATCCGTCAACATGATGCAAAAGTTATTACCATAGGTTTACAGCGATACGATTATGATGAAAAAACATATTTAAGTTTACTTGCAGATTATGCTGATTTTGCTTCAGAATTTAACAAAATCATTAATTCTGATAAGAATGTATATATAGCTTTAAGAAAACAGATTGCAAATAACAAAAAAATATCTATAATAGTAGGTAACGAGTATTTTTGTGGGGAAGATGATAAACAGTCGGTTTTAGCATTTGCTGATTTTATAGGTAAAGATAAACTTACAGCTTTCATAGCAGCCCATGATAAGCTAAACTATATAGGTAGTTTATATGCTGGTGGGCTAACATTAGAAGAAGTTATAAAATCAGAACCAAAAGCTGTTTTTGGTTTAGCTATAAACCCTGTAAAAGGCAAAAACGAAGCCTTATTAAAGGTTATAGAAAAAGCAGAGTTTTATGCCACTCCTGATATGTTTATAACAGGTAGCATAAATAATGCAAATGTGGTTTTACCTGTAAAAGCAGTGCTTGAAACAGAAGGCACTACTATTAGTATGGACGGCAGGTTACAGCATATGAATAAAGTTGTCCAAAGCCCAGTAGGAAGTAAATCAAATATTGAAATAGCCCATATATTAGGGGACTATTTTAGGAAAAAAATAAACGAAAACGTTCAAGAGATATTTGAAAATATTGCTGAAGATTTAGGGTATAGTAAAGAAGATTATAGTAGGGAAGACTCAGTATATAGTATAAAAGAAAAAACATTTAATAAAACAGATTATATTTATAAAGAAAAAGAACATAAAGAAAAAATAGTATATGTAAACCCACGACACCATGAAGGAGTAATGACAAAAATAATATATGCAGACCCTGATGAAAAATACCCTGCTTTTCCAGAAATAGAAAAACAGATTGTTCCAGGTTTTGCAAGGTCAAATAATTTTGAAGATAATATAGCAAAAGGAGTAAAGCTGATACCAAGATAATATAAGAAAAACAAAATAGCCAAAATAGTTAATTAATACTCAAATTATTTAATGAATAGTTGACGTATGTAAATTAATTTGATATATAACTATTTTTGAAATAATTAATTGTAATATATATAGTAGTAATAAGTAAGGAGTATATTGTGAGTGAGTATAAAAGGGTAGAAAATAAAGTAAAACTTTTAGGAGTGGGGCTATGAGAATGAAACTGTTTTTTAGTATTATTTTAATTTTTTCATCTGTGGTGCTTTATGCTCAAGATGCAACACCACTTGGTAAATCTATGATAGATAACTTAAATATTTCCAATGCTAAATGTATTACTCTTGCTGGTAACCATGATGTAGTTCGTATTTATGTGGAAAAAAAATCAATTCATCAAAATAAAATCAAACCTGTTATAATCAACCATAACCATATAGATACAACTTTTAATGCTGGTAATAATTTTGCTGTTACCCATGATGATATACTGGTTTTTGCAAGAAAAAATAATAAAATTTATGCAAGCTCACTTGGCAACCATAATAATAGTATGTCTATTGTATATGGCAATTTAAAATATAAATTTGAAGGTAACTATATACGAGTTAGTGGCAAACATACTGATGAGCACATTATGGCAGAAGAAGCAATTTATGATTACAAAGATTCTAGTTTTACATTATATAAACACGGTAAAGTAATAAAAAAAGTCATAACAGATGCAATATAGTAAAGGGGCATTATATACTGCCCCTTTTTTTATTATATAATATTATTAATTATAATAAAGCCATATAGTAATAAGTTAAAAAAACAAATAGATATAAAATAATTTCAGATTATTAGCCTATAAATTAAAAAAAACAGTAGGTTGTGCCGGCCTACTGTTTTAATTGTGCAAAAATTATGGGAGGATTGTAAGAACGGGAAATCTTACTATCTTGAAAAATGCTTATCTGCGATAAGCTCAGTTGCTAAAACTATAGCTGAAAAACTCCTTATATTCGTTTAATTTATTTCGGTAAAGATATGTTATCCTTACCGATGATTATTAATATCACTATTGATAATAAAAGTCAATAAGAAATTTTAAAAAAAATTAAAAAATAATTAATAAGTTTATAACACATTGATATATATAATAAATTATTATAAAATAATTTTAAATTATTTTTAAATATTAAAATTTATCAATATGTTTTTTTAAAACTTGTAATATAAATAGTAAAATGGAATTTATGAAAATAGTTATTGATAATTTTTTTTAATATAAAATATGTGGTAATATAATAAGTTATATTATGGTTTATTATGGTATAGTGATTGCATTAATTGTTATCAGCATCTTTTTTTGCCATAGGGTGAGATTCATCATATACTTTTAAAAGGGCAGCTAAATCGCTATGGGTATATTTTTGTGTAGTGGCAAGTGATTCATGGCCTAAAAGTTCCTGTATGGACCTTAAATCAGCACCACCTTCTAAAAGATGAGTAGCAAAAGTATGCCTAAAGGAGTGTGGAGAGTAATCAAGTGGCAGGCCTGCTTTTTTAAGATAAGTTTCCACAACACGCCTTACAGTTCTATCTGTCATACGGCCGCCTAATCTGTTTATTATTAAAGCGTCGCTATTTGCCATATTATCCCCTGTTATAATATCATACATTACTTTATAATAGCTTTGTATAATATCTGCAAGTTCTGGAGCAATAGGCACTATACGTTCTTTTTTGCCTTTACCACGCACAAGTATTCTCATGCCTTTTAAATCTACCATATTTCTATCAAGCCCCACAAGTTCAGAAACACGTACGCCAGTTCCATATAAAAGTTCTAATATTAAAGCATCACGAAGCCCCATAGGGGTGGATTTATCAGGTAAATCTAAAAGTGCAAATATATCATCTACATTAAAAACAG
>CALADT010000146.1 GCA_937890655.1 uncultured Mucispirillum sp.
CCTATTCCTTTATATTGTCTGTTATTCATAAAATTATTCTGATTAAATGCACCAAATATTATAGATTGCATTTGACTAGTTGTAAAATACGTACTAAATAGAACAGTAAGTCTATCAAAACAACCTTCGCCTTCATTATTGCATAAGCCTGCTTTTGTTTGATATAATTCTTTAGGTAACTCAATTATTGGACATATTTTATATTTATCATTAAAATATGATGGGTTATCTTTAATATATCCTTTATTTACTGTAATACCATTAAAAATATCTTCCTTGCCATCTGCATAGTGATATTTAACATTTTCATCTATTTTTAAATCAAAACCTGTTGCATTATTTTGTGCTCGTAAATCTTTTATAACTGTAATTTTATTTTTACCATTACCTAAATCTTGCATTTTTAACTTATAGAGTAAAATATAGTATTGTTGTTTAAACATATCTGGATTATATTCACCATGAGCTATTTGATGAGACACTGGTATATTCATATTTTTCCAATAACCATTTGGAGTGTTATCAAACATTTTATCATAATCTAAAACATATATGGCAAGTTCAGGGTCTTTTTTTGTATGATAATATGGTCCTACATATTTTAAACCTTCTGAACAGCCTTCTGTATCACCATATTCTGTGCTACATATCTGTTCTTGTGTTTTTTTCATAAATTCGCTGTTACCTACAATATCCGTATTGCTATCGGTGTTATTATCTCCACCATTATTTTCTCCACCATTATTTTCGCCATTATTATTTTCGCCATTGTTGGTGTTATTATCGGTGTTACCATTTTCACCATTATTACCACTACCATTATCTGTGGTATTATTATTTAATTGTGGTGTGGATGATGTATCAGAGCATGCTATTACACTTATTAATAGCATGATACATACTGATAATAAAAATTTTTTTTTCATAAAAAAACTCCTTTTAAATTTTATATAGTTATTATATATATAGGGGAAATGTCAATATAATTTTTATATTTATTTATAAATCAATTATATATAAATAACATTTATTCCACCTTATTATTCTTTTAAAACATATAAATGACAAATAATGACGTATTATATTTTTTTATATAATTTATATAAATTTGAAATAAATATTTATTTTATTTGTATATATTTTAGAATTAGTTTTTAAATAATCAAAAATCAGAACATAAAAATAATATAAATAATAAAATTTATAAAATAATTTAAAAAAATAACTTGTAATTTATATTGTTTTGTGTTAGATTTTTTTACAATTTTGTAAGGACTAAGACGGTCAGAACCCGTCAATATATATTAAGGAGCCCTAAAAATGAGAGAAGGAATTCACCCAGATTACCATGAAGTAGTATTTAAATGTGCTTGTGGTGCAGAGCACAAAACTCGTTCTACTACTACTAAAACATCTATTGCTATTTGTTCTAACTGCCACCCATTCTACACAGGTAAACAAAAATTTGTTGATACTGCTGGTAGAGTTGAAAAATTTATGCGTAAATACGCTCAAGCAGAACAAAAACAAACTGAAAAAAAAGGTAAAAAATAATCTTATTATAAATTCAGCCTGTTATTTTTTTACAGGCTGTTTTTCTAGGTAGTTATATGCAGAATACAGAATTAAAAGTAGAATTATTACAGCACAATGCAGAACCAGAAAAAATTGCAGCATTAGCAGCAAAACTCTGTTATTCTGGTGCTTCCCTATGTGATTTAAAAGAAAAAGTATCTCTTGAAGAACAAACTGATTTTATACAAAAATTAATAGGTATGGGTCATTTTTCTGTATTTGAACATATATCTTTTTCTTTTGGTATAGAGGGAGTTTCAAGAGCTTTAACTCATCAACTTGTTAGACACCGTGTAGCAAGTTATTCTCAAAAATCTCAAAGATATGTTAAAGCAGGCGAAAGTTTTCCTTTTATTACACCTTATACTATTAAAGATAACCCTGAAGCTGTGAAAGTTTTCAATGAAACTATGGAACAAATAGCTTTAGCTTATAATAAATTAATAGAATATAATATCCCTGCAGAAGATGCAAGATATCTTTTGCCTAACGCTTGTGAAACAAAAATTATTGTTACAATGAACGCCAGAGAATTAATGCACTTTTTTGGTTTAAGGTCATGTTTAAGAGCTCAATGGGAAATACGAGAGCTTTCTGATAAAATGCTTGCTTTATGTTATAATGTTGCCCCTGCTATTTTTGAAAAAGCAGGCCCAGGGTGTGTTAATAAAGGTTGCACCGAAGGTAAATTTACTTGTGGTAAAGCAAAAGAAGTCCGTGCCCATATTGCCAGCTTAAAACAATATTAGCTTCCTTTCATTAAATAATTTATTGAAGAAAAAATGGCTTTTTAATAAAAATATATTTATATTTTTTATTATTATATTTATAGTTTTAATTATTAAGTTTTAAAAAATGTAAGGTGATATATATGAGTGAAGAAAAGAAAAATATTGGAGGGCAGGCAGTTATAGAAGGTGTTATGATGAGAGCACCTAGCAAATTTGTTATAGCAGTTCGCCAGCCTGACGGCTCTATTGCAGTTAAAAGAGATGATATTAAATTAGATAACAATAAAATATTAAAAAAACCTATTTTACGTGGACTTATTGGCTTATATGATGCTTTAGTGCTTGGTATAAAAGCCCTAAATTTTTCAGCAGAAAAAGCTATGCCTGATGAATTTGAAAAAAATGGCAAATCTTCCAAACTAGAAACTTTTTTTAGTATGGCTTTAGGTATTGGGTTAGGTATATTACTTTTTCTATATCTACCATTACAGCTTACTGAATTATTAAAAAAAGTTATGCCTATTGTGGAAAGCTCTTTTTTAATATTTAACTTAGTAGACGGTGTGTTAAGGATAATATTTTTTATAATTTATCTTTTAATTATATCACAACTAAAGGATATAAAACGAGTATTTTCATACCACGGTGCAGAACATAAGTGTATTTATGCTTATGAAGAAGGCAAAGATTTAACTGTGGATAATGCAAGGCAAATGAGTAGATTTCACCCACGTTGTGGCACAAGCTTTTTATTAATTGTGTTACTTGTTTCTATTTTCGTATTTTCATTAATACCAAAAGATTCCCACTTTTTAATTAAATTTGGTTCACGTATTCTTTTTATGCCTTTAATTGCAGGTATTAGTTATGAAATATTAAAATTAAGTGGCAAATATGCAAACAATATAATTGTAAAAATACTTATTGCCCCAGGATTATGGCTGCAACGAATAACCACAAAAGAACCAGATGATAGTATGCTTGAAGTGGCTATTGTATCCATTAAAGAAGCCTTAAGAAAAGATGATGATGAAAGCTATATAAAACCTGAAAACGTGGAATATTGTAATTAATTTAGGAGAAATATATAATGTATGATAAGCTGGAAGAAGTAGCAAAACGATATGATGAATTAACTAATATGCTCTCAGACCCTGAAATATTAAAGGACCAGAGTTTATTCACTAAATACTCAAAAGAGCATGCAGAAAAACGTCCTATTGTTGAAACATTTTTAAAGCTAAAAGATGTAAAACAATCCCTTGAAGATGCCCATGAAATTTTAAAAGGGGACGATAAGGATTTAAAAGAGCTTGCAGAAATGGAAATAGAAGAAGCAAAAGAAACTATTCCTAATTTAGAACACGAATTAAAATTATTACTTCTTCCAAAAGACCCATATGCTGATAAAAATATTTATTTAGAAATAAGGGCAGGCACAGGTGGTGATGAGGCTTCCTTATTTGCTGCTAACCTTTTTAGAATGTATACTCGTTATGCAGAGCTTAAAAGGTGGAAATTTGAAATTGTTGAAATGAACGAAACAGGTGTTGGTGGTTATAAAGAGATTGTTGTTGCTATTCGTGGTAAATCAGTTTATAGCAAACTAAAATATGAAAGTGGCGGCCACAGGGTGCAACGTATTCCAGATACAGAATCTTCAGGTAGAATCCATACTTCTGCATGCACTGTTGCTGTTTTACCGGAAGCTGATGATGTGGAAGTTCAAATTGAAGCAAAAGATTTAAGGATTGATGTTTATAGGTCAGGTGGTGCAGGTGGTCAGCACGTAAACACTACTGACTCTGCTGTTCGTATTACCCACTTGCCTACAAATATTGTTGTAACTTGTCAAGATGAAAGATCGCAGATTAAAAATAAAGAAAAAGCTATGCGTTTATTAAAATCAAGAATCTTAGAAGAAGAAATACGCAAAGCAGAAAGCGAACGTTCTGAAGAACGACGTTTACAAGTTGGTTCAGGGGATAGGTCTGAAAGAATAAGAACATATAATTTCCCACAAAACAGGCTAACAGACCATAGAATTAACTTAACTGTGTATAGCCTTGATAAAGTTATGGAAGGCGAGATTGATGAAATCCTTGACGCTTTATCAGCTTATGACCAAGCAGAACGTTTAAAAAGTGCTGGGTTATAATATTTTAGGTGGATTTTGCTTGTTAGTGAGTTTTTAAAAATAATTAATAATATGCACCTACCATTATCGCAAGGGCTTGATTTAGCTGCCTATATGCTTAATGTAGATTATAATAGTGTAAAATCATTATATAATAAAGACATTAAAAGTGAAATGGTAGAAGAAGTTATTAATAAACTTAATAGCCATACACCTACTGCTTATATTACAGGTAGAAAAGAGTTTTATGGCAGAGAGTTTTATGTAGATGAAAATGTTTTAATACCTAGAGTGGAAACTGAAATCTTAATAGAAGAAGTGTTAAAACGTTATAAAAATAAGCAAAATTTAGAAGTTATTGATATATGTTCTGGAAGTGGTGCCATAGGGCTTACTATAATGCAGGAATTAAAACTAAAATCAATGACGCTTATAGATATTAGCCAAGAAGCTATAAATATTAGCAAAAAAAATGCTAACCTTTTTAATATAAAAGAAAATATTGAGTATATATGTGATGATATATTACTATATACTCCTTTAAAAAAATATGATATAGTCTTGTGTAATCCACCATATATTTCTGAAAGTGAGTATATATGTTTGGAAGAAGAAGTGAAAAAAGAACCGTATCATGCACTTGTTGCAAAAAATAACGGTTTAGAGTTTTATGAAAATATTATTATGAAATTTTCTTTATTTTGTAAAGATAATGGTGTAATATTTTTTGAAACTGGGTTAAACCAAAAAGAAGATGTTTGCAAAATAGCTAAAAGCTGTAATTTAAATGCAGAATATATTCAAGATTATGCTTTAAATGACAGAGTTTGTATTGTTTATAAATAGTAATATTTAATATGAGGATGTAGATGGAAAAATTAATTATTAAAAACGCAAAATCGTTACATGGAGAAGTGGTAATAAGTGGAGCAAAAAACTCATCACTTCCTATTTTAGCTGCTACAATTTTAGCAGAAGGCACATTTAATATTAGTAATATTCCTTATCTTAGGGATATTAATACTATGTTTAAACTCCTTGATAATATTGGTGTAACATCTATATTTAAAGATAATAAAGCAGTTATAGTAAATAATAATACAAAAGATTATGAAGCACCTTATGAGCTTGTAAAAACCATGAGAGCATCTATTGTTATGCTTGGGCCATTACTTGCAAAAAAAGGTAAAGCAAAAGTATCACTTCCTGGAGGCTGTGCCATAGGGGAAAGGCCTGTTGATTTACACATTGCAGCCCTTGAAAAAATGGGTGCTATGATTGAAGTAAAAGACGGCTATATTTTTGCAGAATGTTCAAAACTTTTAGGCACAGAAATAGTGTTTGATAAAGTTACAGTTACAGGCACAGAAAATATTATGATGGCAGCAGTTTTAGCACATGGCACAACCATATTAAAAAATGCAGCACAAGAACCTGAAGTACAAGATTTAGCCAACTTTTTACGTTCTATGGGTGCAGATATCCAAGGGGACGGCACTAATACAATTACCATAAAAGGCAAAGAAAGTTTACACAGTGCAGACCATGCTATTATGCCTGATAGAATAGAGGCTGGCACATTTTTATGTGCAGTAGCAGGTGTCGGTGGAGATATTACATTAAAAAAATGTCCTGTTAGTTCAATGGATGCTATTATTGAAAAACTTCGTCTTGCTGGGCTAAATATTGCCATAATAGATGAAGAAACAATTAATGCAAAAATGGATGGCAAAATAAAAGCAGTTGATATTAAAACTGCACCATATCCGGCTTTTCCAACAGATATGCAGGCACAGTTTATGGCAGTAATGTTAAAATCTGACGGTGTGTCTGTCATTAATGAATCTATTTTTGAAAACAGGTTTATGCATGTGCCGGAGCTTAAAAGAATGGGTGCAGATATTACATTAAATGATTCTAACGCTATTGTAAAAGGGGTAGAATCTTTTAGTGGTGCCCCTGTTATGGCTTCTGATTTAAGAGCAAGTGCCGGTTTAGTTATAGCAGGGCTTATGGCAGAAAATGAAACTTCAGTTCACAGAATATATCATCTTGATAGAGGCTATGAAGGTTTTGAAGTAAAACTTAATAAACTAGGAGCAAACATAGTTAGAGCAAAAGATGATGAATAATAAAATATCCATAGCACTACCAAAAGGCAGGCTGGCAGAAGAAACTTTAGAGCTTTTTACTGCAAAGGGAATATGTAAAAGTAATGTAGTTGACTTTAATTCCCGCAGATTAATTTTTGATGATGAAGAAAACAATATTAGTTTTTTACTTATTAGAAATACTGATATTCCAGCATATGTGGAATACGGTGCTGCTGATTTAGGAGTTCTAGGAAAGGATGTTTTAGAGGAAAGCTCAAGCCCACTTTTTGAATTTATGGACTTAGGTTTTGGTTATTGCAGGCTTTGTTCTGCAGGTATTAAAGAACGAGATAACTCTTATAGAAATAATATGAAAATTGCTACAAAATACCCACATATTACAAAAGAATATTTTGCAAAAAAAGGTATAATGGTAGATATTATAAAACTTTATGGTTCAATAGAGATTGCCCCTATTGCAGGGCTTTCAGATATAATAGTGGACCTTGTTTCAACTGGGGAAACAATGAAAAAAAATGGACTTATAGAAGTGGAAACCATAATGGAATCAACTGCACGGCTTGTAGGTAACAAAAGTTTATCACGAACAAAACACAAGCGTATTAAAGAAATTTTAAATATGCTGGAGTTATGCTAACTATGATAAGAAAAATATATTTATTACTTATATTTTTTATTATTTTTGGTAGTATAGCTTTTAA